>JAZQLM010000193.1:0-2238 GCA_045542655.1 Clostridia bacterium
ACAAAGGACTTGAGATAATTGAAGCAAAATGGCTTTTTGATACTGCAATTGATGACATTGAGGTTATTGTTCACCGTGAGAGCATTATACATTCCGCGGTAGAATTTGACGATAAATCTGTTATCGCACAGATGTCACTCCCCTCGATGACTCACCCTATTCAGTACGCATTTACTTACCCCGACAGGCTCTGTTCAAAGGATGAGCCGCTCGATCTTAAAAAGCTTTCAAAGCTTACATTCTACGAGCCGGATGAGGAAACCTTCAGAATGCTTAAGCTTGCAAAGAAGGCAGGAAAAGACGGCGGTATAATGCCAACTGTACTTAATGCCGCAAATGAAAATGCCGTTTACGCATTTTTAGAGGATAAAATTAAATTTCTGGAAATTGCAGACTATGTTGAAAAGACAATGTCTGAATATAAAAACATTTCATCTCCCACACTTGATGATATTATTGCTGTTAATAAAGAGATACGTGAATTTAAGAAAATAAATCAGTAAAATTTGAAAGGAATTAAACTTAATGCTTTGGACGATTATTTTTGCAATATTTATATTTTCGCTGATAATATTTGTGCATGAGCTGGGGCATTTTATTTCTGCCCGAATGTTCGGCGTTACGGTTCATGAATTTGCAATCGGAATGGGACCTAAAATCTACTCCAAAACGAAAAATAACATAAAATACTCCATTCGTGCAATTCCTGTTGGTGGTTTTTGTGCTATGGAGGGCGAAAATGAAAAAAGTGATGATGAGGGTGCTTTAAGCAATAAGCCGTGGTATCAGAAGCTTATAATTCTTGCGGCAGGTGCTTTTATGAATGTTGTTCTCGGCTTTATTATATGCCTTACGCTTCTTTCTATAACCTCGGTTATGTCGGGCGGTATATCCGTTCCTACAGTAAACTCTACCGTAGAAGGCTCGGATGCCGCAGACTTTCTTAAAGTGGGCGATAAAATAATAAAGGTCGGGGATACCCGTATAAATATAGTGCGTGACATCAACTTTGCAATGCAGCAGAACGGAAACAAGCCTGTAAATATTACAATAAAAAGAGACGGCGAAAAGCTCACAAAAACCATAACCCCATACGAGACGGAATATACCGACGGAACAAAGGCATATATTATCGGTTTTACAACATCTGTCGCAAAGGTAAATCCCATAACGGTAATTCACGAGGCATTTTACCAGACCGTATGGATGGGAAAGCTCGTGTTCGTATCTCTCGGTATGCTTTTCAGAGGCGAAGCAAATGTATCTGATATGTCCGGTCCTGTCGGTGTCGTTTCCGCTATGAATGAATCTGCACAGGCAGGCGGCGGTGGTTTTATCGGATTTTTAAATCTTTTATTTCTCGCAAGCTTTATATCCGTAAATATAGGTATTATGAACCTGCTTCCTATACCTGCACTTGACGGCGGAAGAATTTTCTTCACCCTTATTGAAGCAATAAGAAGAAAACCCATCCCACCCGAAAAAGAAGGCGTTGTACATTTTATAGGCTTTATTCTTTTAATTGCACTTATGATTTTCACCACATGGAATGATGTTATAAGACTTTTTAAATAAAACTCAGAGCAGTTTAAAAACAATGTTTTTAAACTGCTCCATTACTTTAATACTTATTTGTTCTTAACAAATACACTTTCTATTCCGTTATATATATCTGTTTTTGTAGGTGAAAGTTTTCCTTTCCCCTCTTTTTTGTACAGTAATATATTATCATCAAAGCCTATGCCGTACAGCGGATTTTTCTCATTAAACAGACTTTCAAGCTTTTCAAGTCTTTGTCTGAATTCCTCCGAATCTGCTGATTTTTGCATATCCGAGTGTGCAAAATAAAGCTCTTCATCATCAAGATTAAACATATTTCCTGCACCGAACATAAACGAAAGGTCAAGCTCCTGTGTAAGCTCCATACTTCCTATAAACATATCATAGTTTTTTGAGTTTACAAGTCCGTTATAATTCTCAAACGGTACTTTCTTAACCTTTGCCGAAATTCCGAAATCGGTAAGCTCCTGAGCGATAATATTTGCAAAGTGTTCCTTTTTATAACTTTCTTCATTTATAAGAATTTCAAATGAAAGGCTCTGAGTTTTTCTGTTTACCTCTTTCTGATATACACCGTTTTTAATTTTCCAGCCGTTTTCCTCCAAAACTTTTCGTGCATTGTTTAAATCACTTTTACCGTCACTTAACTTTTCTAAAAGTCCCCATTGTTTTTTCAGG
>JAZQLM010000194.1:0-4538 GCA_045542655.1 Clostridia bacterium
TTGTTCTCTTTTTTCAGGTCGGAGTCCGAAGCTTCAGTTGATATAAGGTCCGCTTCGGGGTTAATTATATAGTGAAAGGAAAGTATAAAGGATACCCCAAAGGTAAGTATGCACAGAAGGAATATACCTACTATAGAAAGTGCAATCCATTTTCCGGATGATTTTGATTTATTTTTTCTTGACGACTTTTTATTTGTACGGTCAAGCTTTAATTCCTGAGTGTTATCAATATTGTTCATAACTAAAAGTCCTTTCTGCCGATTGGCGGCAATGAATTATTTAAGGAAAACAGAGTCTAAGAAACCAAAGCTTAAAACTCCGTTCATAATAAGCATTACAATAAGGCCGGCTGTCATTATTCCTAAAAGCAGAGCCGGAAGCGAATATTTATAGCGTATATCAAGAAGGGAGGCAATCATAGCCCCTGTCCATGCACCTGTTGTGGGAAGGGGTATTGCAACAAATATAAATAATGCCCCCGCACTGATTTTTGCGAGCTTCTGAGCCTTTGCCTTGGTGCGTTTTTCGAGCCACACGGTCGGTTTTCTTAAAAGCTTGGTTTTCTTAAGCTTTTTCAAAATAGGTCTGAACAGCCACAGCACAAAAGGAATAGGAAGAAAATTTCCTATAACCGAGATGATGTATACCTGAAGCTGCGTGGCAAGATCCTTTCCCATAGCCGAAAGACCGTATATTATTGAACCACGTATTTCAGAAACAGGGAGCAGGGAAAGACCAAAGGTAATAAGCTCCTGACGAAAAATTTCCCAGAAATCCATTTGATTTGCTCCCTTCTAAACATATTTATAATGAACATTCTTTGCTGAAATGTCATTTTGACTGTGAAAAACATTATTTAATGTTTTTCACTAAGATACATTCATTATAACATTATACCATACAGACAGGAAAACTGCAAGAATTTTTTTCTTAATAAAAAATTAATATTTTATTCAAAAAAATTTATATTTGATAAGTTGACAAAAATGCCGTTTTAGGGTATAGTGTATTGGTGAGAAATTATCATTTTGAGGAGACGATGTAAATGACAAAGACAGAAAAACGTACTCAAAGTATGGGAGAGGAAATAACAAACGCTATAACTCACGGCGTTGGTGCTCTTCTTTCAATAGCAGGTCTTGTTGTTGCAATTGTGTATGCGGCAATCTACGGAGATGCGATGAGTGTTGTCTGTGCTTCCCTTTACGGAAGCGGACTGATACTGTTGTATATTTTTTCTACACTGTATCACTCACTTACCAATAAAAAAGCAAAATATGTATTTCAGGTATTTGACCACTGTTCTATATTTTTGCTGATTTTATGCTCCTATATACCGATTTCGCTGTCTCTTTTAAGGGGTGCACTCGGCTGGGTATTATTCGGCATAAATGCGTTTTGCACCGTGCTTGGTGTAGTTTTAAATGCGGTTAATATGAAAAGATGGCATAAGCTTTCGCTTATTTTATACCTTGTTATGGGCTGGTCGGCAATATTCTGCTATCCTATTTTTTCGCTTATAACAAAAACAGGAATGTTATTTTTGTTTGCAGGGGGAGCCTTGTATACAATAGGCTTCATATTCTATAAGCTGCCGCAGTATAAATATATGCACTCGGTATGGCATATGTTTGTCCTCGGCGGGAGTGTGCTGCACTATTTCTTTATACTCTTTTATGCACTTCCTGTAAAATAAAATTTTGTACTGTAAAAAAGTTTGTAATATTAAATGAAAGGGAGAATTTAGTATATGAATGAGAATGTGGATAATATATTAAATGAAGAAGCTTTATCAGATGCTTACGATGAGAATGTGAGCAGGGAAGCTTCTGATACAGTGATTGAAATTTTGGGACTTGAAAAAAGATACGGAAGCAAAAAAGCGGTATCTAATGCAAGTTTTTCGGTAAAACGAGGAGAAATAATGGGATTTTTAGGCCCTAACGGTGCGGGAAAATCTACGACAATGAATATTCTGACGGGGTACCTTTCACCAAGTGCCGGCAGTGTTAAGGTTGACGGACTTGATATTTTAGAGCATCCGTCCGAGGTCAAAAAGAAAATAGGTTATCTTCCTGAAAATCCGCCGCTTTACTTTGATATGACGGTGAGCGAATACCTTGACTTTATTTATGATTTGAAAAAGGTTAAGCTTGAGAGAGAAGAGCATATAGACGAGGTTATGAAGCTTGTTAAAATAAACGGGGTAAAGGACAGAATGATTAAGAACCTCTCTAAAGGCTATAAGCAAAGAGTAGGTCTTGCACAGGCTCTTATAGGAAACCCCGAGGTGCTTGTACTGGACGAGCCTACGGTCGGACTGGATCCCAAACAGATTATTGAAATAAGAAATGTTATAAAGGATATAGGAAAGAGCAGAACAATTATACTCAGTACACATATTTTGCAGGAAGTAAGTGCGGTTTGTGACCGTGTTACCGTAATAAACAGAGGTCATATTATTGTTTCGGATTCCCTTGCGGCAATTCAGAAAAATATGGGCGAAAAAGGGAAATATGTATTAAGAATTGCAGGCAGCGAGGCTGAAGCAAGAGAAGTGCTGAGCGGAATTGAAAATGTGAAATTTATCGGATATATCGGTGAGAAAGAGGCTGAAACCGTGGATTTTATGGTAGAAGCTAAAGAGGGTGCGGATATAAGAAAGGATATTTTTTCTGCATTTGCATCAAAGGGTTTGCCGCTTATAGGTCTTAAATCGGCAGAACTTTCTCTGGAAGAAATATTTATAAGACTTACAAATTCTGCGGAATATATTCCGGAGGAGGACGAAGAAGAGCCAAAGGAAAGCTTTATAAAGAGACTCTTTAAAAAGAAAGAGGATAAAGCCGAAAAAAGTGAAACAGAAGAAACAGAAAATGAGGCTGAGGAAATTCCGGATGCCGAAAATGAAGTAGAAAGTGAGGCGGAAGAAAATGAAAGCAATATTCAATAAAGAGTTTAAAAGTTATTTTGCATCCCCGATAGGTTATATTTTTACCGCCGTGTTTATGATACTTGCGGCAATGTTTTTCTTAAACGGCTGTATTATGTATCAGGTGGCGGATATAAGTGCGATTTTTTCAAATATAAATGTTGTATATCTTTTCCTTGTTTCGATACTTACAATGCGTTCGTTTTCGGAAGAAAGAAACAAAAAGACAGACCAGCTTCTTATCACATCTCCGTGCAGTGTAACAGAAATTGTTCTTGGTAAGTACCTTGCCGCAATGTCTGTACTTGGTATAACGGTGCTGATTTCGCTTGTATTTCCCGCTGTTCTTTGTATGTTTGGCAATCCGCCTATAAGTGAAATAATTGGCTCGTATATCGGATTTATTCTTTTATGGGGTGCATTTATTGCGGTTGGAATATTCATTTCTTCTCTTACGGAGAGTCAGATGATAGCGGCTGTGTTTACGTTTGGTGTTCTACTTCTTATATATTTCTTAGATGGTATAATATCGGGTGTTTCAAACAGATACATAGCAACAGTGCTTTCGTGGTTCTCGCTTATGAGACGTTATTCCGAATTCCAGAGAGGAATACTCAATATTGTAAATGTTCTTTATTATCTGAGCTTCATTTTTGCGTTTCTGTTTCTTACAGGTCAGGGAATTGAAAGAAGAAGATTCAGCTAAAATGACGGAATACCGCATAGAAAGGAATGAAAAGGAATGAAAAGCTTTAAAACAAAATATAAAATAAGCTCTTTGGCACTTGCCATAATTGTTATAGCTGCAGTGGTTCTTGTAAATGCACTTATTACTGCAATAGCTGATAAGATGCCGCTTAAAATCGACCTTACTAAAGAGAGAATTTATGAATTTTCGGAACAGACAAACAAGATAATAAAGGGTATAGATGAAGAAATAGACGTATATGCACTGTATCCTGAAAATATGTCTAATGATTATATTGAATATGCAAGGGAGTATCTTTCCAAGTATTCAAATCTTAACAAAAAAATTAACGTAACATATATTGATCCTTATTCTAATCCTGCTTTTGCGAAGAAGTACGAAAAAACGGGTGAGACAATAAATCCCGGTTCAATTATAGTTGAGTGCGGGGAAAGGTTTAAGGTTGTAACACTTGACCAGCTTTATACACAGAGTCAGTATACAGGCTCAACAAGTATTGATATGGAAAAGAAAATGACTATGGCGTTTTCTTTTGTTACAGGGCAGAGCGGTGACAGTAAGATTTATTTCACACAAGGTCACAACGAACAGTCGGCATATAATATGAAAGCCGCACTAAAGGATGAGGGCTATACCTGTGAGGATATTAATATAGGTATGGAGGGCATCAGTGAGGATGCTTCGGTGATTGTGATTTCCGCACCGTCAAAGGATTTTACAGGAGAGGAAATAAATGCACTCGACGGATATATGGATAAGGGCGGAAAGCTTGTATATATATCAACGCCGGGTATTCCTCCTATGGAAAAGCTTGAAAGCTATCTTAAAGAATGGGGAATTACAGTAAATCATGATTTGGTTATTGAAACAAGCACAAGCCATTCATACGGCTCGGAC
>JAZQLM010000195.1:0-3091 GCA_045542655.1 Clostridia bacterium
GGCACTTGTGGGAATGCCTTACGAGAAAGCTGTAGATACTTATGGAGAGAGCGGATTCAGTATAATAATTGCAAAAGAAGTTGAATCTGATGAGGAAACCGGAAAAATATTAAAACAGACTCCGGAAGAAGGAAAGAGAATTAAGAAAAGTGATGAAATGGTAATCAGCGTCGAGGTAAGTGCCGGCAGCGGTGAAATTGTGCTTGACAGTTACCTTAAATATACCGATAAAAGAAATGTTGAGCTTGATGTTAAAAAATACGGTTTAAAAAGTGAATTTATAGATGAGGCAAGTGATGAAATCCCAAGCGGTGCTATTATCAGGCAAATTCCAAAAGCGGGTTCTACAGTAAAAGAGGGTGATTTGATTACCTTTTATGTAAGCACGGGGCCAAAGGAAAAAGAGCCTGATGAAAATAATGATACTACGAAAAACGAGAGCAATCCTCAGCAAAATTCAGGTACGACAGTAACACAGGTAACTGATAATCAAAATAAAAACGATAATACTGATAATAAGCCGAGCAGTAATGATACTTCAGTTCAGAAGCCTGCTGAGAAAAGGTCCTCTATGCTTACTGTCTATGGACCAAGGGATAAGGATTCTGCTTTAGTTCAGGTAAAGGTGAACGGCAATATAGTACACACTATGAATTTAGCCAAAGGTGCAAGTAAGGTTGTTAAGCTTGAAAGTCAGTCAAGCTCTGTGGAGGTTGAAATTCTTTACGATGGTGTTTCAATGCAAAAAGGTACGGTTCAGCTTAATTAAGTATTTTTACGGAGGTTTTTTCATTGATAGATGAAATTAAAGGAGTAATTCTGAAGGGTATCGGAGGCTTTTATTATGTCTCTACTGAGTCGGGAGTCTTTGAATGCAGAGCAAGAGGATTATTCAGAAAACAAAATATAACTCCTCTTGTCGGAGATAAGGTGCTATTAAAGTCGGTTGATATGGATAATATGACTGCTATGATTTACGAAATATTTCCGAGAAAAAATCAGTTAAAGAGACCGGCTGTTGCTAATGTTACCTCACTGGTTGCTGTTATTGCTGCAGAAAATCCGAGACCTAACCTGTTTTTGCTCGATAAGCTGATTTCATCTGCTGAAAATTCGGGTATTGAGATAATTATATGTATCAATAAGACAGATTTATCGGATGGTGCAAAATTTTTTGACATATATAAAGCTTCCGGCTTTGAGGTTATTAATGTCAGTGCGGTTACCGGAAAAAATATTGAAAAGCTTTGTAAAAAGCTTAAAAACAAAATAAATGTTTTTGCCGGAAATTCCGGTGTTGGTAAGTCAAGCATTATTAATTTATTACTTGAAGAGGATGTATTTGAAACCGGTGAAATAAGTGAAAAGGCTGAACGTGGTAAGCATACTACAAGACATTCCGAGCTAAGGGCGTTGCCGTTTGGCGGTTTTATAATAGATACCCCCGGCTTTGGCTCTCTTGAAATACAAAAAAATACTGATTATACTATAGCTGATACCTTCAGGGAATTTAAAGAACTTGAAACTGAATGTCGTTTTCTGGATTGCAGGCACAGGCACGAAAGCGGTTGTGCGGTTATAGGTGCTGTTGAACAGGGAAAAATTCCGCACAGCAGGTATGAAAGCTATTGTGCAATGCTTGAAGAGCTGAACGGAAATAAAAATAGAAAATAATGGAGTGATTATTTTGAATAAAAATTTTAAACTGCAGGTTGCACCGTCTTTACTGGCGGCAAATCCGCTTGAGTTAGGAAGTGAAATTAAAAAGGTTGAAAATGCGGGGGCTGACCTATTACATATTGATGTAATGGATGGGCATTTTGTACCTAATCTCAGCTTCTCACCTGATGTAGTGAAGTCTGCACGAAAAATTACCGAGTTGTTTTTTGATGTTCACCTTATGATTTCAGAGCCGGAAAAATATATTGAAATATTCAAAAATGCGGGTGCTGACCTTATCACGGTTCATTATGAGGCGGTAGAGAAACCTGAAGAAACAGCTAAGTTTATACATTCTCTCGGAATAAAGGCAGGACTTTCGGTAAAGCCTGCTACACCAGCCGAAGAAATTTTTCCGTATATTAAGTATTATGATTTAATTCTTGTTATGACTGTTGAACCAGGCTTTGGCGGACAGTCATACATTGAAGCGATGAATGAAAAAATTTCTTTGCTTCGTTCATATATTAATGAAAATTCTTTGGAAGTACATATAGAGGTTGACGGTGGAATTAAACCGGAAAATGCACATATGTCTTTTGATGCAGGGGCAGATATTTTAGTTGCTGGCTCTGCTGTTTTTAATGCTGAGTCACCGTCTGGTGTGATTAAAAAAATCCGAAGTATAGAACAAAATTAAAGCCTTTGTATGGAGAATTTTAAATGAAGTGTTATATTTTTTGCTCATCATCAGATTACGATATTGAGTTTTTGTCAGGTATTGATTTTTCGGATTCATATATAATATGTGCAGACGGTGGCTATGGACTTGCAAAAAAGCTTGGATTAAAGCCTGATTTATGGGTTGGTGATAAGGATTCTTTTGCAGGCGACATATTATGCAAAGAAAAGATTTTTTTTCCGTCAGATAAGGATTTAACGGACTCGCATATAGCTGTAAAAGAAGCGATAAAAAGAGGTTTTTCTGAAATTATTCTCTTAGGTGCAACAGGTGGCAGACTTGACCACGAGTATGCAAACTATTGTCTGCTTAAATATATACTTGATAACGGTGCTTTCGGGACAATACTTGATAAAAATAATCGTGTACTTATGACAAATAAAAGTATAAAAGTTATTTCAGAGGGTGAAAAGTATATTTCTTTTTTCCCGTTTGGCGGAGATATTTATGATTTTTCTGTCAAGCGCATTCGCTTTTGGGCTATCGGCAATTTCCAGTGACTTTATTCCAATGTATTATGGAGAGGGATTTTTGCCTTGTATAACATTGATGATACTCTTATCAGCAAAACTCCCATTTATGGCATGGGCGAATGCAATACGCACACAATTTCTCATCCCACAGCACAGGGATAAGCAATATATAGCATCGTTGTTTATAGGTGCCTTTATCAATCTTATTTTAAATGCA
>JAZQLM010000196.1:0-9890 GCA_045542655.1 Clostridia bacterium
AAAAATATTATTTAAAAATTTTTGCCAAATTATCAATAAAAGTATCGTTATCTGGTGTTCTTATAAGCCAGTTTATTATATTTTCCGTGACATCAGCAGGTTGTTGATTGCTGAATGCTTTGCGTATACTCCAAACAGCCTCAAGCTCTTTTGTTGACATTAAAAGCTCTTCTTTTCTTGTTCCCGATTTTGCAATGTCAATTGCAGGGAAAATACGTTTTTCCTGAAGCTTTCTGTCAAGATGAACCTCCATATTTCCCGTACCCTTAAATTCTTCAAAAATAACATCATCCATTCTACTGCCGGTTTCAATGAGTGCAGTTGCTAGAATGGTAAGACTTCCGCCCTCTTCTACATTTCGTGCCGAGCCAAAGAAGCGTTTTGGTCTGAATAAGGCACCCGGATCAAGTCCTCCGGATAGAGTCCTTCCTGACGGTGTTACTGTTAAGTTGTAAGCTCTTGCAAGTCTTGTAATACTGTCTAAAAGAATTACAACATCTTTTTTATGCTCTACAAGCCTTTTAGCACGTTCTAAAACAATTTCTGCAACCTTTGTGTGGTTCTGAGGCTCTTCGTCAAAGGTGGAAAATATAACATCCCCCTTTATGCTTCTTTGCATATCGGTAACCTCTTCAGGTCTTTCATCAATGAGCAGAACAATTAAGGTTATCTCGGGATGATTTTCAGTTATACTGTTTGCAATATTTTTGAGTAAGGTGGTTTTACCTGCTTTCGGCGGTGCAACAATAATACCTCTTTGTCCCTTACCTATAGGTGCAGCTAAATCTATAAGCCGCATTGAAAAATTATTTTTTTCTGTTTCAAGGTGCAGCCTTTCATCAGGATAAATTGGTGTAAGCTCCTCAAATGAGGTTCTGTTAATTGAAACATCAACCTTATCTCCGTTTACAGTCTGTACATAAAGAAGTGCCTCAAACTTACCGCCCTCATGCTGCATTCTTGAATTTCCGACAATGTAATCACCCGTCTTAAGATTAAAACGTCTGATTTGATTTACAGGGACATAAACATCACCTTCACCCGACTGATAGTTGTCACATCTTAAAAATCCGTAACCGTCAGCCAAAACTTCAAGAACACCCTCCACAAGATTTGTTTTTCTGACAGGATCGGTGTATGTAGTATCCTGAGAGTCGTTTTCCTGTTTGGGTTTTATATCTTTTTCCTCTTCCGGATTATTCATAGTACTCTTTAGAAGTTCTATGAGGGCATCTTTTTTCAGCAAGCTGATATTTTTTAAGTTATGCTCTTTTGCAAGTTCTTTAAGCTCTTTTAAGTTTAAATTTTCAAATTGAATTTCATTTCCCATTTATATCAAAAATATCCTTTCCGAGAATATCAATGATTATATTCTCTGAATAAAATTTATTAGCTATTTGTGATGAATATATATTTTCAGCAACCTTTCCGTCGCCAAGCTTTGGAACCAATAATATTATAAGAAAAATTATGTAAAGAAGAATTATACCCTTAAGTCCGCCGACTACAGCTCCGCCTAATCTGTTTACTAACGATATTATCGGAAGCTTTGCAAAAATATTCAAAAACCTTGAAAGTATACCTAAAATCAAGCGTGATAATATTAAAACAGAAATAAACGAAAGTATATTTATCACAACAGAGTAAGCAACCGTACTCACGGAATTTCCGAATGTCGGCATTATATATTCTACCAAAGGATTGGAAACTTCAGCAAAAAATACATCAGAAAATTTATCGGAAATACCTGAGACCATCTCCTGTATAAAGGGTAGCTTAGAAATTATATCCGATATGTAAGGGTAGAGAACTATAGATAGTCCTATTGATAAAAAATAGGATAAAAGTCCGAAAAGCGTTTTTACAAGACCTGACTTGTAGCCCGTATACACAAAAAACAATACAAATACAAAAACGAGAATATCAGCTAACATACAACCACCTCTCTAATGTATATCGTACAAAAGCACGTTGTTTCCGCCTATTAAAACAGCTTTTCTACGGCTTGAATATATTTTTACGGAACTAATTTCATTCTTCATTTCTCTTTTAAATTTTAGCTTACCCGACGGGAGAATTGAATACAGACTTCTTTGGGAAGTAATCAGTATCACCTCTCCGTTTACATCGGCAGAGCCTATTTCACCGGGAGCATCAAAGCTTCCTCTTAATTTTCCGGTATTTGAATAGCTTTCAAGTATCGTATTATTGACATTACCTTTAAATGCAAGTACAAGGTTGTGCATATTTTCAATGTTATAATAGATTAGGGAACGTCCGCCGAAATTTACGTTATATTTCAAATTACCGCCCGACGTAAAACCGAACATATCCGTATCAGAAAGTGCAGTAAATGATTCATTATCGTAAAACTTTATATCAGAGACTAAAATATTCTCTCTTTTAAGACATTCTTTTTCTTTGTTATTTTTTATATTAAAAAGTAAGACTCTCGATATAAGCTGCTCCCCGTCAGTATTAATCTGAGATACAGCCAGATGATTTTCGGGAGAAATGTCTAAGTCTGCAATATATCCCGAACCGCTGTGCCACCTGTAAATTTCCTTAAACGAGGGTGAATATACGGTTACCATACCCTTATATCCAACTTCATCGGTTGCTATTGCAAAATATCCTTTTTTATTAATATTTGCAGATAAAATCGAATTTTCAACACTTACCTTTTTTACAAGCTTATTATTTCTAAACAAGAGTGCGGTTGTACCCTTTAAATCATATATTAAAACATAATCACCACTGACACATACACCGGGGTTGGAAAGACCGGTAACAGAACTCCAGATTTCATCGCCTGCAGGACTGATTGACTTAATTTCCTCGTTATTTATAAATAATATGTCTTTATTGTAATTTTCAAGTCTGTAGGAAATTCCTTTTTGAAAGCTAAGCTCCTGAACAGCAGAATTATTAAAAAAATTCCATAAACGCTCTGAAGTAAAAAATACCGCAAGCAAGCCGGCTAAAACCGCAAGAATAATTATCAGACGTTTTTTGTTTATCATTGAAAATCTCCTTATATTTCAGAATCATAATAAACCTTATATAAATGAAGTCCGCATGGCGGTGCTGTAGGTCCTGCCTTTTTCCGGTCTGCACTTCCAATTATTTCAGGTATATCAGAATATAATATTTTTCCGTTTCCGACATCACACAGAGTACCTGTTATTATCCTCACCATATTATATAAAAAAGCATTTGCCTCTACAGATATGACAATATCCGTACTCCATTCCGGATTTTGTGCGACGTCACAGTATGTAATGTTTCTCACTGTTGTTTTTTGTGAGCCGCCGACTGCCATAAAAGAAGAAAAATCATAATTCCCGATAAAATGTTTTGCTGCCTCTTTCATTTTATCAACGTCAAGCTTATACGGATAGTTCCAGCAGAACCGCCCTGTAAAGGGATTATAAATATTTGAATTATGAATTTTGTAAATATATCTCTTACCTTTGCAGGAAAAACGTGAATTAAAATCTTCAGGAACATAACATGCAGATATGGCCGAAATTGCATTGGATTTTAGTGTGAAGTTAAACGCAAAGGGCAGCTTTTCGGGCGGAATTTTAGTTTCGGAAAAAAAGTTAAATATATATTCAATTGCGTGAACACCTGCATCCGTACGGCTGCAACCGGTCACCTTGATTTTTTCACCGGTGATTTTCTTTAAGGTTTCTTCAACAGCCTCCTGAACAGTAATACCGTTAGGCTGATATTGCCAGCCGTGAAAATCTGTTCCGTCATACATTATTCTCATAGCAATATTTCGCAAACAGTATCACCTCCGAAAATCAAATAAAATTCATGCAAATTACCAAAAGTCCAAATAAAATTATAAATATAAACGCATTAAAATCAAGACGTGTATACTTTAAAACCTTAAGCTTCGTCCTGCCTTCACCACCACGGTAACATCTGCTTTCCATCGCCACAGACAGCTCATCGGCACGTCTGAATGCACTCATAAAAAGAGGTATAAGTATGGGTAGCATCGCTTTTGCCCGTTTTATTATATTTCCGCTTTCAAAGTCAGCTCCACGGGCAGTCTGAGCCTTGATAATCTTATCGGTTTCCTCCAGAAGAGTCGGTATAAAACGCAAGGCTATTGACATCATCATTGCAATCTCGTGCGTAGGAACACCTATTTTCCTAAGAGGTGAAATAAGCTGTTCAAGACCGTCGGTAAGAGCAATCGGTGAAGTTGTAAGCGTAAGGAGCGAGGTGCCTAAAATTAAGAAAAAGAGCCTCAGAACAAGAAATGCGGCAAGCCGTACGCCCTCATAGGTAACTGTTAAAAATCCAAGTGAAAAAAGTGTCTTTCCGGGTGTTAAAAATAAATTAAAAACTGCGGTAAGAACAATAAAAAACAGTATAGGCTTAAGTCCCTTCAGCATATATCTGAACGGAATTTTTGACATAAGACTGCAAATTAAAACAAATAACCCGACAAGAGTATATGCCGCAATATTTTTAATACTGAATATAACGATTATATAAATTAAAATAAAAATAATTTTACTCCTCGAATCAAGCCTGTGTATACAGGAATTACCGGGGAAATATTGACCAAGAGTTATATCTTTAAGCATTGTATCAACTCATTTCGTTGTATAAGTCTGTTTAAACGCCTCTTTTATTGCAGAAGCCGCATAATCAACCGTGAAAATTCCTTCAGGCAACAATAGACCGCTTTTTCTCAGTTTGTCGACAACCTTGGTAATTTCAGGTATAGAGAGGCTGTTTTGTTTTAATAAGTCGCTTTGCATAAAAACCTTATTAAGAGCATCATCAATCACAATTTTTCCGCTGTTTAAAACAATTATTCTTTCAGCGAGCTTTGCAATATCCTCCATACTGTGCGAAACCAGAATTACTGTAATATTCATCCTTTTATGCAAATCACCTATTTTGTAGAGAATTTCATCTCTTCCGGCAGGATCGAGCCCTGCAGCCGGCTCATCAAGTATCAGGATTTTTGGCGTCATAGCAATTATACCTGCTATTGCAACACGCCTTTTCTGACCACCCGATAAATCAAAGGGTGATTTTTCAAGAAGAGTCTTATCAAGCCCCACTAAATCAGCGGCGTAATAAACTCTCTCATCAATTTCTTTTTTTGACAGTCCCATATTTGAAGGTCCGAAAGCAATATCTTTAAAAACAGTGTCTTCAAAAAGCTGATATTCAGGATATTGCATAACAAGTCCTGTTTCAAATCTCACCTTTTTCATATCGGTTGATTTGTCGTATAAAATATGTCCGTTAATGGTAATCTTACCATCAGTAGGCTTTAAAAGTCCGGCAAGCATCTGTATTAACGTAGATTTTCCCGAACCTGTATGTCCTATAAGACCAACAAATTCTCCGTCATTTATCTTAAGTGAAATATCCTTTACAGCAGATATTTCAAACGGTCCGCCCTTCATATAAGTATATGCCGCATTTTCAACGTTTATCATATTTATATATCCTTTTTGCAATAAGCATTTAATATTTCATCTGCACATTCATCCGCCGTAAGAATAAACGGATTTAAACTAAAGCCCGCCTTATTGAGTTCATATATTAACTGAGTAGGCTGGGGTACATCAAGACCGATTTTCTTCAGGTCATCTACCTTTGAAAAAACAATTTCCGGCTTGTCATCAAGAACAATTTCACCGGAATTTATAACAACTACCCTGTCAGAAAGGGCCGCCTCTTCCATATAATGCGTTATATGGACAACGGTAATATGTTCAGTCTTATTCAAATGCTTTACCGTCTCCATAATCTCTTTTCGTCCTGACGGATCAAGCATAGCTGTGGCCTCATCCAAAACAATAACCTTCGGCTTCATTGCAAGAATTCCCGCAATCGCAACCCGTTGTTTTTGACCTCCGGAAAGCATATGCGGTGCATGTGTTTTAAAATCGGACATACCTACTGCATTCAGTGCATAGTCAACCCTGTTTCTGATAACTTCCGGCGAAAGACCTAAATTTTCGGGTGCAAAGGCAACATCTTCCTCCACAATAGTCGCTACAAGCTGATTATCTGGATTCTGAAATACCATTCCTACAGACTGACGTATATTATAAAGCTGTTTTTCATCTGCAGTATCAAAACCGCACACACATACACTTCCGCTTTCGGGAATAAGGATTGCATTTAAGTGCTTTGCAAGTGTAGATTTGCCTGAGCCGTTATGACCAAGTATTGAAACAAACTCACCCTCATAAATATCAAGTGAAATATTTTTAAGTACATCTGTCTTTACATCATTTTCGTCTGAGTAAGAAAATGACAGGTTTTTAATTTCGATAATTTTATCATTCATGCTGTTACATCCCACCAAGAATTTTAGTTATTCCTCCAACGTCCTGAATAGCCGCAGGGCAGAACAAGGTTTCCGGATGTTATGGGCAAGCCAATCTCATCCACATCACATTTTCCGCCAAATTTGTCCACAAGTGTCAAATTCATAATATTTGAAAGCACACTGCCAGAAAGTCCCGTTGTATAGGAATTAATGAGAAAAAATAGTGGCTTGTCAGATAAAATTTCCATACACAGCTTCACTAAATCAAAAATTTCATCCTCAACCTTCCATACTTCACCTGACGGACCTCTTCCGTATGAGGGCGGATCCATAATTATACCATCGTATTTGCGACCTCTCCTTATTTCACGTTCGACAAATTTCTTAACATCATCAACGATATATCGGATAGGACGTTCTGAAACTCCCGAAAGGCGTGCATTCTCTTTCGCCCAGGCAACCATTCCCTTTGAGGCGTCAACATGGCATACACTTGCACCTGCCTTAGATGCCGCAACGGTTGCACCGCCTGTATAAGCAAAAAGATTAAGAACATTAACATCAGAGCGACCGGAGCTTTTTATAATTTCCGAGAACCAATCCCAGTTTGCAGCCTGTTCGGGAAATAATCCTGTATGTTTAAACCCCATACGTTTAATCCCGAATGTCAGGTCTCCGTATTTTACTGTCCAGTTTTCAGGCAAATTTTTTGATTTTACCTCCCAATGTCCTCCACCCGTATTACTTCTTATATAATGTGCATCAGGACTGTTCCAACGTTCAACATCGTATGTTTTCGGTGTATCCCAAACAATTTGGGGATCGGGGCGTCTTAATATATATTTTCCCCAGCGTTCAAGCTTTTCGCCCCTCTTTGAGGCAATAAGCTCATAGTCCTTCCATTTATCAGATATAAACATAATTTTCTCCGTAAAGTTAAATATTAGTAAGCTTCTTAAAGGCCTCAGAAAGCCATTCGTCAGAATTTATGCGTTCAATTTTTCCCATATCGGCATTTTTTGAAATTTCCTGAGTAATAGGAATTGCACCAAGAAAATCAGTGCCGTGTTTTTCTGCAAGCTCTTTTGTCTTGCTTTCGCCATAAATATATATCCTTTTATCACAATCGGGACACTCAACATAGCTCATATTTTCAACAAGACCTAATACGGGAATATTCATCATTTTAGCCATATTTACAGCCTTTTCCACAATCATTGAAACAAGCTCCTGCGGTGAGGTTACGATAATGATTCCATCAACGGGAAGCGACTGAAAAACAGTAAGGGGAACATCTCCTGTTCCGGGAGGCATATCCACAAACATATAATCAACATCCTCCCACACTACATCAGTCCAAAACTGTGTAACTGTACCTGCAATAACAGGTCCTCTCCATACAACGGGATCGGTGTCATTTTCAAGTAAAAGATTAAGTGACATAATCTTAACACCGTTTGTAGACTCCTGTGGAAGAATACCTAATTCACTTCCTAAAGCTTTTCTTGTAATTCCAAACATTTTAGGAATTGAAGGTCCTGTAATGTCAGCATCCAAAATAGCAGCGGAATAATCCCTCCTCTGCATACCGGCCGCAAGAAGTGAGGTAACAAGTGATTTTCCGACACCGCCTTTTCCGCTTACAATACCAATTACTTTCTTTACATTACTCATTTTATTAGGTTCTGCGAGCATACTTTTATGTTCTCTTGAAGAACATTCCTGTGAGCACGAAGAACAATCATGACTACATTCACTCATTTTATTATCTCTGCCTTTCTTTTCACCCCGCTCAAGTCAAAAGCGGGAATATATTCATCACAGGCACTTGAAGTATCCTGCATATAACCATATTTAAAACCAAGCTCTAAAGCTTTGTCTACAACACTTTTATATTCAAAGGTTGTTAATTTTCTGTTTATTTCCGGGAAATTTTCCAGATTATTATTAGGTGTATACTGACTCATAAGGCTTAAAACAAAGCCATCTGTTCCAAAACGTCTTTTTATTTCAGCCAGCACATTTAAAGAATCAGCTCTTAGCCCCGGAAGAATAAGATGTCGTATAACTACACCTTTTTTCAAAATACCGTTTTCTGAAAAAACAAGCTTTTTCTGTCTTAGCATTTCTTCTGCCGCTAAAAGTGAATACTTGACATAATTTTCTGAACCGCTGTATTTTTCGGCATATTTTGCATCAAAATATTTAATATCCGTAAGATAAACGTCTATATAATCATCGAGGAGCTTTAAGGTTTCGACCTTTTCGTAACCGCCTGTATTATAAACAACAGGAATATTAAGCCTGCCTTTTACTCTGTCAAGAGCTTTAATAATCTGCAACGAATAATGCGTAGGTGTAACAAGATTAATATTTTCAGCACCCTGCATTTGAAGTTCTAAAAAAATTTCGGATAACCTTTCTACGCTTATAGAGCTTCCGAAATATTCGGAGCTGAGCTTATAATTCTGACAAAAAACGCATTTAAGGCTACATCCTGTAAAAAAAATAGTTCCGCTCCCGTTTTTTCCGCTTATACACGGTTCTTCTCCGTAATGAAGTGCAGCCAAAGCAATTTTTATATCATTATTCTGACTGCAATAGCCCAAAAATTTGTCTCTAGATACATTACATTCACGGGGACAAATCAAGCATTTAGCAACTTTTGACATAATACACCCTTTTTACTGTGTCACTAAAAATTTACAACACATTTATTATAAAGTATTTTATTTCCAATGTCAAGCAAAAAGGCTTATTCTGACAAAGAAAAATAACTTTTCATAACAGCCGCCGCAACAGGTGCTGCAGTCTTACCACCACTTCCTCCGTCATTTTCCAAAATAACTGCTACGGATATTTCGGGATTTTCAGCAGGGGCAAACCCAACAAACCATGAATGGTCCTTGTCCTTTTCATTTTCTGCTGTGCCGGTTTTTCCTGCAACGGTTTTCCCCGCAACAGAGGCTGATCTGCCTGTCCCGTTTTTTACCGTGTCAACCATAAGCTCTTTAATAAAGCTTGCACAGCTTGCAGAACACACATTTGCCAGAAGCTTTGTTTGTGATTTATATATTACTGTGCCACTATCTTTTGTTACACTTTTTACAAGATACGGTGAATACATATTTCCGTCAGCTGCAATCGCCGAAGAAACGAGAAGCATATTAAGCGGTGAGATAAGGAGCTTTCCCTGTCCTATCGCAAAGAGAGCACAGTCCTTTTCGTACATTTTTTTATAGCCTGTTCTGCTGTTTTCAGTAGGGACATCAAATTCAATTTCAGAACCTATTTTAAAGCGTTTTGCAATATCAAACAGCTTTTCCTCACCAAGCTCAGCACCAAGCTCACAAAAAACCTGATTGCTTGATTTACTGAACGCCTCAGTAAAATCAATCCTCCCAAGCTTTTCATTATTATAATTTTGAACACTGAGTCCATCAAGGAAGAAGCCGCCGTTATCCTCAAAAATCCGTGTTGTCATACTGTTTTCATATGCCGCAGCCGATGTTACTATTTTAAAGGTAGAGCCGGGCGGATAAAGACCTGAGGAAACCCTGTTTAAAAG
>JAZQLM010000197.1:0-3052 GCA_045542655.1 Clostridia bacterium
CTCCGACTTGCGGAAATGACAGCTGTACAGGTGAAAATCCGAAATCAAAGGATAAAGAATGGAGAATAGGACTTCAAATACCTTTTAAACCCTCAGGTGAATATGAAAAGGTTATTGAGATTAAATCAGGAAGTGTGGTTACAAGCGGAGTGTATCAGCGTTATTTTTACGATAATGATAATCTTTATCACCATATAATTAATCCTTTCGATGGTTTTCCCAAAAATGCTGAATATAATGCGGTAACTGTTTTGTCGGACTCGTCACTTCTTGCGGATTGTCTTTCGACTGCGTGTTTTGTGCTTGGAAAAGAGGACGGAAAAAAGCTTGCTGAAGAATTTGGAGCTGAAATATACTATTATTAATAAACGGAGGTACTTATGATATACGATTGTTTAATATGCGGAGGTGGAACGGCTGGTCTTACGGCGGCTATTTATCTACAAAGAGCAGGTCTGTCCTGTGTTGTTTTTGAGAAAAGCTTCGTAGGAGGACAGATTGCTTTAACACCTGAAATTGAAAATTTTCCGGGGCTTGAAAAGGGGACAAGCGGAGCTGATTATTCTGAAAATCTGAGAAAACAGGCAGAGAGCTTTGGCACTGAGATAAAATATGAAGAGGTTTTAAGTATTGATATTTCCGGAGAAATAAAAAAAGCTGTTACGGACAGCGGTGAATATGAGGGTAAAAATATCATTTTAGCTATGGGTGCAACACACAGAAAGCTCGGACTTGAAAGAGAAGAGGAGCTTATTGGAAGAGGGGTAAGCTACTGTGCGACATGTGACGGAGCGTTTTTCAGAAATAAAACAGTTTCTGTTGTCGGAGGAGGAAATACCGCAGTTAGTGATGCACTTTATCTCGCTGACATATGTGAAAGGGTTTATCTGTTTCACAGACGTGATAAATTAAGAGCAGAAAATTATCTTATTCAAAAGCTTGAAAATAAAGAGAACGTAGAAATTATATACAATACAAATATCAAAAAGCTTATCGGAGAACCGCTTTCTAAAATTGAAGCAGAGGTTGACGGAAAAGTTAAGGAATTTGATGTGTCGGGACTTTTTGTTGCAATAGGTCTTGAGCCACAAACGGCTATCACTGAGGGAATGTTAAAGCTTTCAGACGGATATATAGAGACGGATTCAACAGAAACGGAAATAAAGGGAGTTTATGCGGTTGGTGATGTAAGAAAGTCTTATGCAAAACAGCTTGTATATGCTGCGGCGGACGGAGCTATGGCGGCAATGAAAATTATTGAAAAGGGAATGTTTAAATAATTTATCACATATTTATGTATAGCTTTGCTTAGATATGTGAGTAAGAGAAATATATAAAGATATTAAGAAAACGGAGGATGGTAAATGAAAACTGAAAAAAATATATTAATAGCATTCGTATTAAATCTGTTATTTTCGGTCTTTGAATTTATAGGCGGAACGCTTACGGGAAGTGTTGCGATTATTTCGGATGCTGTTCACGACATCGGGGATGCTTTAAGTATAGGTGTTTCTTATTTTTTAGAAAGGAAGAGCAGGAAACAGCCTGATGAAATATACACATACGGTTATGCGAGATATTCTGTTATGGGAAGTCTTATCACAACTGTGGTTTTATTGTTTGGTTCGGCTGCTGTTATTTATAATGCGGTTATAAGGTTATTTAATCCGGTTTCCATTGATTACAGCGGAATGATTGTTTTTGCGATAATCGGTGCGGCAGTTAATCTGGTTGCTGCATGGTTTACAAAGGGCGATGATTCCCTTAATCAGAAGTCGGTTAATCTTCATATGCTTGAAGATGTGCTTGGGTGGGTTGTTGTTCTGGTAGGTGCAATAATTATGCGTTTTACGGATATTTCTGTTATTGATCCTGTTATCTCAATCATTATTGCATTGTTTATATTTATAAATGCAATAAAAAATTTAAAGGAAGTAGAAAGCTTATTCCTTGAAAAAATTCCGTCAGATATAAAGCTTGAAAAAATAAAAGAAGAAGTTCTTGGAATAGACGGAGTTTTAGACGCTCACCATATTCATTTGTGGAGTATGGATGGATATAATAATTATGCAACTATGCACGTTGTTACCGATAGAGCGCCGTGTGAAATTAAAGGAAAAGTAAGGGAAGAATTAAAAAAACATCACATAGGTCATATAACCTTAGAGCTTGAATTACCCGATGAGGTGTGCTGTGAAGAATATTGCAGCATTTGTCCCCATAAAGACTCTACGCATCACAACCATCATCACCACCATCACCATTGATTAAGATATTATAACCTTTTTGGAAGAGTTAATAGCTTCAGAATAAATTTTATATTAAACTTGACAAAAGCATACTAAAATTTGTATAATTATGTTATACATACATAATTTTATATTAGAGACGAAAGGAATATTAATTATGCAGAAATTTTCGGTTGAACTTGGTAAAATTATTGAGGAATTTAAGCTTGAATCTGTATATGTGCCTGATGAAAAGGTGTTGATACATACAGCTGATGTAAACCGTCCCGGTTTACAGATTGCAGGCTTTTTTGATTACTTTGATTCAAACAGAATTCAGCTTTTCGGAATGGTAGAGAGTACATATCTTGCTGATATGTCACCGGAAAAGCGTTATGAGAGTATTAAAGCATTGTTTGAAACACATATACCGGCGGTTATTGTTACAAGAAATGCGACCATTCATCCGGAGGTTTTAGAGCTTGCTAAAATATATCAAATACCGCTTATGAGGACGGTAAGTGCAACATCTGCATTTATGAGTGCATTAATTTCATTTTTAAATGTTGAGCTTGCCCCGAGGATAACACGCCACGGTGTGTTGGTGGAGGTGTACGGTGAAGGTATTCTTATTCTTGGTGAAAGCGGAGTCGGTAAGAGTGAGACTGCCGTTGAGCTTATGAAAAGAGGTCACCGTTTAGTTGCGGATGATGCGGTTGAAATTAAAAAGGTCTCTTCAAAATCACTTGTCGGTTCATCGCCTGAAATTATCAGACACTTTATTGAGATAAGAGGTATAGGTATAGTTGATGTAAAGAAAATAT
>JAZQLM010000198.1:0-3007 GCA_045542655.1 Clostridia bacterium
AATTTTATTGCTTTTGACAATTTTTTCTTTATTATTTCATAAAATCTTTTTTAAAATTATCTTTTCAAAAACATTTCTTTATGTTATAATTGTATAGAATAGTTACTTTATAATAGTACTTAAAGGAGGTTCAAATCATTGAATCCGTATGTGCTTAAATTTGCTAAAATTTTTATTTTTACGACAGGAATCGGACTTATCTTTGTCGCTTTATTGATGTTTGGAACTTTGATGGGATTATTTGGCGGCGTTGATGACATTGATATTGATACACTAACGTTAAATTATTCCTCGCAAGTATTCTATACAGATGAGGAAACGGGTGAGCTTCGTGAGCTTGTTAATCTGTCTTCGGTTGAAAACCGTGTATGGGTTGATATTGGCGATATTCCCGAAAATCTTCAGAAGGCAATTGTTTCTATTGAGGATGAACGTTTTTATGAACACAAGGGCTTTGATATAAAAAGAACTGCAAAGGCTTTTTTTGTCTATGTTTATAATAAGGTAACAAAAAAACCGACAACATTTGGCGGAAGTACAATTACTCAGCAGCTTGTTAAGAACCTTACAAACCAGAAACAAAAGACGGCTGCACGTAAAATTCAGGAAATTTCAAGAGCGGTTAATTTAGAGAAAAAACTAAGTAAGGCTCAAATTCTTGAATTATACTTAAATTCAATTTATCTTTCTCAAGGATGTAATGGAGTTCAGACTGCCTCGAGAACATTTTTTGGAAAAGATGTCAGCGAGCTAAATCTTGCAGAGTGTGCATCTATTGCCGGAATAACCCAATATCCCACCTTGTATGATCCTATTTTAAATCCTGAAAAGAATAAGGAAAAACAGGAAGTAGTCCTTAAAAAGATGCTTGAGCTTGGCAAAATCACTCAGGAAGAGTTTGATGAGGCTATAAATTTTGAATTAAAATTTGCAATTGATGAAGAAAGTGTTACAAGTAACGGAAAAATTAATTCATATTTTGTTGATCAGATTATTTCTGAGGTTAAGGCAGACTTAATCAAGAAAGGCTATACCGAAGCTTTAGCCTCAAAAATGCTCTACACAGGCGGTCTTAAAATATATTCAACGTATAACCCAAGGGTTCAGAAGGCACTTGAAGAGGTCTATATAAACACTGCTAATTTTCCGAACGCCGGAGGCGAAAACGGTGCTCAGTCAGCTATGGTCGTGCTTGATCCTTACACTGGCGGTATAAGGGGGATAGTGGGCGGTATCGGAAAAAAATCGGGTAATCTTGTGCTTAACAGAGCAAGCGGTACTCTTAGGCAACCAGGTTCGACGATAAAACCTATTGCGGTTTATGCCCCTGCTATTGAACATGGTATTATAAATGCTGCTGATGTTTATTCGGATAAAAAATTATCTTATGGTGAATGGTCACCTCAAAACTATGACAAGCGTTTCTGGGGACCTGTATCAGTAAGGTATGCTTTGAAGAAATCACTTAATACAATTCCTGTTCAGATACTTGAGGAGCTTGGACCGGATGTTTCGTTTAATCATTTAGTGAATAATCTTAAGTTTACATCACTTGTGAGAAGTGAGGAAAGAGGCGGAAAGGTATATTCAGATATTGGTCTTTCACAGCTTGCATTAGGCGGTCTGACGGATGGCATTTCTCTGACAGAGCTTGCGGCGGCATATACTCCGTTTGTAAACAGAGGTATGCACGCATCACCTGTAAGTTATATGAAGGTTGAAGATTTTGACGGAAATGAGCTTCTTTCAAATGCTTCTAATGTATCTATTGCTTTATCGGAAGAGACGGCGTACATTACGGCACAAATGCTAAGAGAGGTAATGACAAGCGGAACAGGTGCTTCAGCATCGTTCTCCTCAAGTTATTTTACGGGCGGAAAAACAGGTACTACCGATTCAAATAACGACCGTTGGTTTGTTGGCTTTACCCCTTATTATGTTTGTGCTGCATGGTATGGATATGATGTACCCCGTACTATTCCTGCAAGCGGGAATCCGTGCCTTTCGGTCTGGAAAAAAGTTATGACAAGCATTCATTCGGGATTACCTGCTAAACAGCTTGAACGTCCCGATGGCGTTATATCAGTATCGTATTGTACGGCAAGCGGAAGACTTAAAGGCGATAAATGTCCTGATGAAGATATTACGAGTTTTTGGTTTACAAAAAATAATCGTCCTGGTTCAGCTTGTAATTATACACACACGCTTGAGGAAGATAACTCAGCCAGCGGTGAAAATGTTGAAACTATTGATGTTGATGGGAATTCTGCCCCTCAAGGTGTGGAAAGCCTGCAAGAAAGTCAATAAGAGAAAACAAATAATTAATTAAAAAAATTTTATTATAACTTGACTATATTGCAAAATATTGGTATAATATTTTAGGTCATAAAATAACAAAAATACATCACCGTCAAATCCGTGATTTGGCGGTGTATATGTGATAAAATAATAATTCGGAGATGATATTTAAAATGCAGAATTTAGGGTTAAATGAAATCAGAGAAAAATATCTTGCGTTTTTTGAGTCAAAGGAGCATTTAAGACTGCCGTCATTCCCTCTTGTGCCTCAAAACGATGCGAGCTTGCTTCTTATAAATGCGGGTATGGCACCGCTTAAGCCGTATTTTACAGGTAAAGAAAAGCCACCACGCAAAAGGGTTACAACCTGTCAGAAGTGCATCAGAACTCCTGACATTGAGAGAGTTGGTAAAACTGCAAGACACGGTACATTTTTTGAAATGCTCGGAAACTTCTCATTTGGCGATTACTTCAAAAGAGAGGTTACAGCATGGGCGTGGGAGTTTATAACTGAGGTTCTCGAAATACCAAAGGACAGACTTTGGGTGAGTGTTTATGAAGAGGATGAAGAGGCTGTAAAAATCTGGACAGAGGAAGTTGGCGTAAGTAAGGACAGAATAGTTTATCTCGGTAAAGAGGATAATTTCTGGGAAATCGGTACAGGTCCATGCGGTCCATGCTCAGAAATCTATTTTGACAGAGGTCCTGA
>JAZQLM010000199.1:0-4639 GCA_045542655.1 Clostridia bacterium
ATTTCGACTCTGTCTTCAAATGTACTGCTAGATGCAGAATCTTTTATCTGCCCTTCTAACATTAAAGCCCGGTGCAAAATAACACTCATATCTTCACGGGAAATATACATTCCTGTTCCGAATTTGTTATCTCCGATTCCATTAATAATACCTGCCGAAACAGCTTTATTTATATATTCACTGTACCATGCGTCTTTATCAACATCTTCAAACTCTGCGTCGCCCTCGCCATTAATATCAAAGGCTGTTACAACAATTTTCAAGAATTCTTCACGTGTTATACTATCATCCGGTCTGAAGTTCCCGTTTCCATCTCCAGATATAACACCCGAAGCATTAAGTTTTAAAACTGAATCTTTCGCCCATTCAGCAATTTCATCTTGGTCTTTGAATACTTTTGCAGGAACAACAGGAGCTACCGGTTTTGCAGTTTCCGAGGATGACGGAACCTGTATTTCCTTGTCCCTGCCACCGCCACTACTTCCACTATTCCCTCCACTTGGAGGGTCAATGCTCGGAGTATAATTTTCCGCACTGCTAACGGCACTTGTAAGAGCACTCTGAATACCGGTAAAGCTACCCTTTTTATTTTGTATTTCAGTCATAAAGAAGTTTCCCACAAGCTCAAGTTTATCATCGTCATATGAAGAAACATCCTGACTAAACATAAAGTCATACGCAACAAGCAGTTCATCAACATTGCTGTGATCTACAGTATTAAATTCATAAACTGCACATGCTTCATTATAAGCAGTCTGATATGCTTCTACCGATTCAAAACCTTTGTTGTAAACCGCATTAAGAATTGATGTATTGTCTTCAAAAGCAGAATACCTATCTGTAGTTGTACCTGTTTCAGATGTTTTGATAAGCTCATCAAGTTCTTCATATGTTGCTTCATTGATAGCCTGCACATTTATCATACGGGTGTAATAAGACTTGAAATTATTAAGGTCTGTAAATGCAGTATTGGTAAGAATTGAAAGAACCTTTGTTTTTCCTTCGTCTTCAAGTATTTCCATATCGGCAGCGGTATCTACATCAAGATACTGTGCTTTGACTCCATCACTCAACACACTAATAATATCTGCTGCAGAATTAAGGTCATTTGTAAGCTCGTCAGCCTCTGAAGAATTAAGCATTGGCAATGTAAATCCTGATGGTGTAAATTCGCCTTCTTTATATGTGCCTTCATCACAACACGGCTTTATTTCTACCATAATACATTTACCTGCATATTCTGCTTTTATATCGAGAGACGAGCTGTTTTCCTGTGAAATGGGTGTTTTGTTTTCATAATTATCGCCATTTTTATCAGCGTAGTACCACTGATATACAGAATCACCCTCTTCATAGCAACCAAAATAATCATATTCTGCGGCAAGCTTGCTTCCCACCGCCTTTACACCGCTGATATTTATATTCTTTACCACGGGAGGAGTTTCATAAATAATTTCAACATACGGAGCCTTTGTTTCATCTGCGGTAATTGAATGAATCTGTGCGGCTTTTGACAGGTCGCAACCAACCGCATTTTCCGTGTAGTCAATCATCAAATAAACATATGATTCTTCGGCTTTGGCTTTTTCTGTAATAATATCTGTAATGTCAGCTTTATTCCATTTGCTTGTTCCAAAAGAATATTTAACTTGTCCGAGGACTTCTCCTCTTATAACGTCCGCACCTGTGGGGTATTTGCTCAAGAAATCTTCAGGCGAATCAAAATCACCTGCCGACACGATTTCTATTATCTTATCTGCACCGCCCCCTACAGTTCCATATAGATTAATACTTGCTGAGTAAATGTTATAATCCATAAGGTCGGATATATCAAGTTTAAATAACAACTGCTGCGTATACTCCTCTACGTTGGTGTTGCCAAAAAGCGAATATGAAGCAGCTATAGGCAAGGTACTGTTAATACCTTTTGAATCGGAAGAGTAGTCAGTTTTTATACAAAGTTCATCTACAAAAGATTTCTTGCTTGTAATAAAGCCTCCTGCATAGTTTTCTTTTCCGTGCTCAACCGCCTCAGATACAAGAACATCAAGTTTATCAAAATCTGTCACCGCTGTTTTGTCAGCGTCAACTATATATCTTCCGGCATAGAGTATTTCACCATAAGAACAATTTTCAATATCTGAGGTAAAAATATGTGCACTGTTTTCGAGCATAACAGCCAACATTTCCGAACTCGTTTCTGTCTTTATTAAGGAACCTATAACAAAATCCGAAAAGGCATTTTCAAGGTCCTGATATTTTGAAAATGCTTCGCTTTCAAGTGACACGAGGACAAAATCCGTATCATCAAGTTCTTCATATTGACTTAAATCAATTTCAGTCTCCGCAAGAAGATCCTCAATATCATCTGCCGAAGCTTCTTCTATCTTAATTGTTGCAAATTCATTTGAATATTTGCTTGTAAGATCTGCAAAGCTCGTTGGTGGATTTACCAGAATATTTTCAAGCACCTGTTCTTTTTTGGAATAAGAATCCAAATCTGTAACATCAATTCCAAAAACATCTTTATAGGAGTACATATAATCATATAACTCAGTTGTGTCACTGCATTCGCTTCCTATTCCCACTGCCAATTCATCAAGATATGCAACGCTTTTTATTGGTCCTATGTAATCCGTATAATAGATATTAGAATGTTCTTTTCCGCCCTTTATATACAATCCTTCATCTGAATGAGGAGTTATTCTTGCTCTTATGTATTTTCCTACACATTCAGATTCTATATGAAATTCTTCTCCGCCGTCAGAAAGGACTTCCGTTTCGTTATCTCCGTTTTCAGAATCCGCACACAACCAATCTATCTCACTATCTTTCTCCTCATGGAACTCGGAAGAAAAAACATAGTCAACGTTTAAATCAAACCCCTCTACCGCAACGCCGGAAATAGTTTCTCCGCTTATGGTAGGAGCTACATCGTTGGTTATGATAAGTTTTGCCAATCCAAAATCACCGTTATCAAGATTATATGTTCTATTAGTAGTGTTTTTTATTCTGACAATGAGTTGTAATTTTCCATCCTCATCTACACCTTGTCGCAGAAAAGAGGTGTCAAGAGAAACTGTTCGAAGCCAATCATTGTTATTTCCGGCTGCATTTGCCGGAAGAGTTCCAACAAGAGTCTGCTGAGCAGAATTAATGGAATCGGCTGTAGTTTCATAGTCTGCTTTATTCAAGATACAATCTTGCACCATATAGACCTCAACATAATTGGTTGTGGGCTTTTCCCACCAACTTTGAAAAGACAATTTGATAGAAAAAGCCTCTGTCAAATCAACTTCTTCAAATTCTATAGCTGCAACCTTATCATAATTGTAGTCTGTTCCGTTTGCAGAATAGTTTTGCGTAAACACGTTAGACACCGTGGTACTATTAGGATAGCTCGGGTGATGTGCATACTTTCTATTAATCAGGTCAACTAATACTGTGTTACTTGCTTCAATAGTTGTGTCCTCCGCATATACAACCGAATTATATATGCAGTTTGATAAGATTAAACCTATTGTCAATATTAATGATATGCTTCTTTTCAAAACCTTCATTTTTTTCTCCCCTTGCTTTAGTTTCTATATATTTTTTAAATGAACACAAAATGTATTACAAATAAATAAGTAAGACTTTATTTCTTTTACTTGCTTTTTAACTTGTTTCTTTATTGAGCTTTCTATATTTCTTTGGTGTATTTCCAATCAAGCGTTTAAACATCATTGCAAAATAACTACTGTCATTATAACCGACCTCATTAGAAACTCTTACAATTGAATAGTCTGTATTCAGCAATAATTTTACCGCTTCCCCAATACGTACAATGTTTATATACTCATTTATTCCGGTTCCTGTATATTCTTTGAATTTGCGAGAAAGATACGCCTCGTTCATCCCGACTAATTTCGCCAATTCCGGAAGCGAAACCTCATCGTGATAATTTGATTTGATGTGTTCAGCTATAAAATTCACAAAAGAAGGCACGCTTTTTGTTTCTTCATTTTGAACATTTGATAAGTTGCGTATTAGAAAAACAAACAATTTGTGTATAGCATTTTTCAGACATTCTTGACTGTATTCATCGTGTATTTCCGATTCTTTTTGAATTTCTGTAAAAATTTTTTCCAAACCACGCCTTTCTTCCATAGGCACACAAATACAATTGCATTTAAATAACGCTTTAACTTTCTCAAAAAGGTCTTTCAATTCACTATTATTTTTGAAATTAATAACAAATCTATCGTGTTTCAAACTTATAGCCGTAGTTTTATGAACGACAGACTCGGGAATAAAAACGATACATCCTGCACTAACATCATAGACATTCCCATCGATATTATACTGCACATTGCCTTCATACAGATAATACAACTCGTGAGCATCATGAATATGCAAAGGCATATCCCATGCTTCCTTCCAGTTACGTCTATTATAGTAGTCCGTTGAATATGTTATTAGCTCACATTCGTGCTTGCTTTTCATAATAACATTCCTCCACTTTTCCTGTTTATATTTTACAATAAATTAATTTCCCATTCTATAAATATTCATACTATTACACAGAAAAAATACAAGATTTTTTACCTTGTGTCAAATCTTGCTATTCGTGTAATACCATTTATATCTTTTAACAAAC
>JAZQLM010000200.1:0-13828 GCA_045542655.1 Clostridia bacterium
AGCGGTGAAAGAACGAGCGGAAAAATGCCTGAGGGTATTCCAAGCGGTGAAAAAACCGAAAACGGCGGCAGTGAAAATAAAAATTCCGAAAAGAATGCCGATAGTAAAGTAGGAGGCTTCCCGACAGGCGGAGGCGGCTTCGGCGGCTCTATGGGTGGTATGAATTTGCCGGACGGATATGAGATGGTTAGAGTAGAGACAGGTGTTTCGGACGGAACAAATATAGAAATAGTGTCAGGTCTTAGCGAAGGTGATGAAATAATTTATATTGCATCAACTGCTACAGGAACCACCGGCTTTATGATGGGCGGAATGCCCGGAATGGGCGGAGGTATGCCAAGAGGAATGGGCGGCGGAATGCCCGGAATGGGTGGCGGTATGTCAGGCGGTATGCAAAGAAGCGGTAGTCAGAGAAGTATGGGCGGCGGACAGATGCGTAGATAGTACGGAGGTGGCAGCATTGATAAATGATGTAAACATCAGAGGAAAAGAAAAATCCGAGTATATAGTTGTCATCGAGGATATGTACAAAATTTATAAGATGGGCGACAACGAGGTAAGAGCCTTAAACGGGGTTAATCTTAAAATAAAGCCTCACGAATTTGTTGCAATAATCGGCCCGTCGGGTTCGGGAAAATCAACGCTTATGAATATGATAGGATGTCTTGATACACCCACAAGCGGAACATATTATATTGACGGAAACGAGGCCTCAAAGCTTACCGATGACGAGCAGGCGGCTGTGAGAAATAAGGAGATAGGCTTTATTTTTCAGCAGTACAATCTCCTTCCCAAGCTTACAGTTGAGGAGAATGTGGAGCTTCCGCTTATATATGCAGGGGTTGCCCACGCAAGGCGAAAGGAAATGGTAAGGACAGCACTCGAAAGAGTTAATTTATATGATAGACGTCACCACAAGCCTACAGAGCTTTCGGGCGGTCAGCAGCAAAGGGCGTCAATTGCAAGAGCTTTGGCGGCACGTCCTCCGATAATTCTTGCAGATGAGCCTACAGGGGCACTTGATTCAAAGACAGGTACAGAGGTTCTTAATATGCTAAAGGAGCTGCACAAAGAGGGAAAGACGGTTATCCTTATAACTCACGATAATAAAATAGCTCACGAGGCGGAGCGTATTGTGAGAATTAAGGACGGAGAGATAGTGTTTGACAGTCTTTATGACGGTGATAAATTTGAAGTAAATGTATAAGGAGATGAGGAATTGAATTTTGCACAGGCATTTAAAATGGCAATAAAAAGTATTTCCGCAAGCAAGATGAGGACATTCCTCACGATGCTCGGTATTATAATCGGTGTAAGTGCGGTTATTATTCTGGTTAGTGTTGTAAACGGTTCTTCAAGCTCTATAACCGAATCTGTTGAGTCTCTTGGGGCAAATTCCATAACGGTCAATTTAAGGCGTTATAATGTTTCCAAAAATATTACCTATGAGGAGATGAAAGAGCTTAAGGAGGAATATCCGAAGCTTATAGAATACGTTGTTCCGTCAATGAATTCACAGAATGTAACGGTCAAATATTCATCAAACAATATACAAAGCTCTGTAACAGGAACTACATCAGAGTATCTTACCGTAAAAAACAGAAAGGTTTCAAGCGGAAGATTTGTTACGGATATTGATGCACAAAAGAGAAGAAAGGTTGCGGTTATCGGCTCGTTTGTTTCAAAGGAGCTTTTCGGCTTTGAAAATCCGATTAATCAGAGTATAAAGCTCAATAACGAGATTTACACGGTGGTTGGTGTGCTTGATGCAATTGCAGATTCCGAGGAGGACTCGGATGATGATATTGTTATTATTCCGTACACATCGGGAAGAATTTTGTTCCGTACCAATAAAATTTCAAACTACACCGTATGGGCAACCGGCTCTGAGAATGTTGAGGCGGCAGTTACTGCAACGAAGAATTATCTGTTTAAGAAATTCGGCAACGAAAATGAATACAGTGTAATAAGTGTTGCAAGTATGATGGACGCACTTAGCTCAATAACCCAGACGATGGCTTATCTTGCCGCAGGTATTGCAGGAATTTCCCTTATAGTAGGGGGAATAGGCATTATGAATATTATGCTTGTTTCGGTTACGGAGAGGACAAGAGAAATCGGTATAAGAAAGGCAATAGGTGCAAGGCGTTCAAGCATAATGGCACAGTTTCTGATTGAGGCAATTATGGTGAGTGGTATGGGCGGAATTGCCGGAATACTCACGGGTACGGCAGGCTCGCTTATAGCAGGTCATTTTATGGGGACAAAAACAATGCCGGGCATATGGGTAATTTTAGGCTCTTTTGCATTTTCAATGCTTATAGGAACATTCTTTGGCTGGGCACCTGCAAGCAAGGCGTCAAAGCTTAACCCGATTGATGCACTTCATGCAGACTAATGAGGCAAGTATTAAGAATATAAAATTATTGAAAGGACATATACTATGAAAAAACTAACAGCATTACTTATTTTTATAGCTATGATGCTTGGGATATTTATATCCGCTGAGGCGGCTGTATATCAGGATGTTCCTGATGATGCTTATTATGCCGATTCGGTGAGAAACTTAAGCATTTACGGAATTGTTTCGGGATATGACGGCTATTTTAATCCGGACGCCTTTATTACAAGAGCGGAATTTTCAAAAATTGCGGCGATAACAGGCGGAATGGAGAAAGAGGCGGCAGGAAAAACAGGAAGCAAGAAATTTAATGATGTCAATATCGGTTACTGGGCAAACGGCTACATAAATACTGTTTCGGATAACCTTATAATCGTAGGTTACCCCGACGGACTTTTTATGCCGGACAGAAATATCACCTATCAGGAGGCGGCGACCGTTATTTTAAGACTTCTTGACTATACAAGTGCGGACTTAGGCGATAACTGGCCCTTTGCATATATTGAAAAGGCGAAGTCGTTAGGTCTTCTTGACGGTATTTTAAAAAGCGGAACGGATTATATTACAAGAGGTGATATGTGCGTTCTTATAAACAGAGCATTAATGACCGAGCTTAACGGAAAGGCGGATGACCTGATAACAAAGCTTGAAATAAAGACAAGTGATGAGGTATTGGTTATTGCTACGAAAAATGAGGATAAGAGCCTTGACTATAACCAGATTAAGACAAGCGGCGGAACATACCGCCTTGCAGACGGTGATGCAAAGGTTAGTCCGTTTACCAAGGTTAAGCTTGTGCTTAATTCGGACGGTGAGATAATAAATGCGGTGACAACCTATGTTCCCGAAATAAAATATACAAATGTTGATACCATAACAGGCGATGCGGTTTATTTCAGTGACGGTTCAAACAGCAAGACTCTTGCCATAAAGGATTCCACTCTTTGCTATAAGGACGGTGCAATTTCAGACTTTAAATCGGTAAAAGAAACTCTTGAAGAGGGTGCGGCGGTTGCCTTTGCCTATGAAAAGGACGGAACCTTGGGATATGTTCTTGTCAAGGAGGTTGAGTATATAGGACCGATAGTTGCAAAAGAGGGTGCAGACAAGGTTATAGAGGCTTTAGGTGCGACAGCGGCAGAGAGCTTTATAAGAGACGGACTTGCGGCAGAGAAATACGATATTCAGGACTATGATGTTTGTTACTATCAGCCGGATAATAAGACGGTATATATTTACAGTGATAAAATTTCAGGTGTGTATGAGGAAGCCTATCCCTCAAAGGCAAATGTTTCGAGTATTGATATTTCAGGCTCAAATTATCAGATTGGAACACAGACGGCTGCATATAAGCTCGGAGAAAAGTCAGGCAGCTATGCTCTTAATTCAAGGATTACGGCACTTCTCGGAAGAGGCGGCGAAATTGCCGATGTGGTTGATATGAGTGCATCTTCTGCATCACTTTACGGTGTTGTTCTTTCGACCGAGAGCCGTATTTCAGAGGAAACTGATGATAAGGGCTTGCAGACAACTTATGTAAATATCTTAAACGGTGAGGGAAATACCGTAAGCTATAAAACAACAGGCGATTACAGTAACAGAATAGGATATGTGGGTAAATTTACGTTTGATGAAGACGGCTATGCAAAATTCACCACAATTACAGAACGTGTAATTTCGGGCGAGGTCGATTTGATAAACAAAAAAATTGGTGAATTCTGGCTTTCTTCCGACTGTAAGATAATTGAGCTTACCTATGTTCCGGAAAATCACACGGGCACTGCAAAAGCAGAGGTTATAAGCCTGTCGGACATTGGTACAAAGCTTGAAAAATCACAGGTGGTATATGCACTGCAAAGCGGAAGCTTCGGAGATATTTCTGCTTTGTTTGTGAAAAATGTTACAGGCGGAGCATATGAATACGGCGTACTGCAAAGCTCCTCTATGTCAGAATCAAAAACAAGCATAACAGGAACGTATAAGGTATTCACCGCAGACGGAGCTTCAAGAACCTACAGAATGGATTCATACAACTCGGTTTCATCAGGTGCAGGCGTAAAAATGGTGACAGACGGTTCAAGCCTTGTTTCAATATCGGCACTTACAGCGGCAGAGGTGTCTGCAAAGCTGAATGCACTTGATAACTCAAGAATAAAGCTTGGAAATACGACATATGCTGTCGGCTCAGATGCTTTAATAGTTTTAAAGTCGGGTGCGAACAGTCTTCGCCGCCTGTCGGTAGATGAAGCACAAAGCTATATCGGAAAAACCGCACGGGCATATACCGATTCACCGTCAAAAAACAATGCGGTAATAAGAGTTATAGTTATTAATGAATAAAGGGGAACTCTAAAAAAATAAATTTGCATTTAAAAAGGGCGTGAAAGCAGGATGTTTCCTGCCTTTGCGTCCTTTTTTGCGTAATGAAAATTACAAGTTAAGACAGAATATTTCAGTATAAATTTTTCAGGTTAAGCAAATAATGTTTATTGAAATAATTAAACTAAAGCATCAGGGGGAGAATTTGGAAAATGAGAATAAACAAGGTGGAAATATGCGGTGTTAATACGGCGAAGCTTCCTGTTTTGTCGGAGAAAGAAAAACAGGAGCTTTTTATTAAGATAAAAAACGGAGATATGGTTGCAAGACGTGATTTTATATACGGAAATTTAAGGCTTGTTTTAAGTGTCCTGCAAAGGTTTAATAACAGGGGTGAAAGCGTAGACGATTTGTTTCAGGTGGGTTGTATCGGACTTATAAAGGCACTTGATAACTTTGATACCTCACACGGCGTCAAATTTTCCACATACGCAGTGCCAATGAACGTCAGTTGTCGAAATCAAAGCGGTAATGAATTGAAATATCGTTGTTTTTAAGCTCAATTCTTTCAATAAGCTCTCTGATTACATTTTTCCTTTCACGAAGAGACATAAGCTCCCATACATCCTCTAAGGTGTCAAGCTGTTTTTTTGCCTTTGTGTAACGTTTTTGTGTAAGTGAATGTTTTATTTCATCTTCCTTTTGCTTTTCTATTTCGGAAAGCTCTTTTTTAAGCTCTGCTATTGTTTCGAGCAGTATATCGTTTTCGTCCTCTGCGTAAAGCCGGTAGAGTTTTTTAATCTTTTTTTCAAGAAGGCTTTTTCTGTTATTTAAGATTTCTGTAATTGAATTTTTACTTTTTAAAGACCTGCTTTTTTCTTCCTTTTTGAATTTTGCTGAGAATAAATCCTTTAAAATTACAGCTTCTATTTCGTCTGCATAAAAAATCTCATTTTGGCAGTCGGGATTTTTTACAAGATGAGGCTTTGATTTGTCACGGGAATAGCAGACTATACGGTAACCGCTTTTTCCCCATTTCTGATAACGCATTTTTGCACCGCACTCACCGCATACCAAAAGTCCGGTGAGCAGATGTACAGGCTCGGTTGAACGTACAAGAGAACGCTCCTGCATACACCTCATCGCCTCTAAGTATACAGACTCCGGAATTATCGCCTCGTGCTTTCCCTTGTATTCCTGACCGTTGTAACAAATATATCCCGCATTGGACTTTCGCTTTAAAATCTGAATGGCAAGCTTTTCGTATTTAAGACCTGTTATTTTTGCAATAGCCGACGGAGAATAACCTTTAAGATAAAGGTCATAAATTTTCCGCACGGTATCGGCATCACTGTTGGGGATAAGTATGCCCTGCTTTGAGTCGTAGTCGTAGCCAAAAGGGACTCTGCCGCCGCCGGGCCACAGACCTGATTTTATGCGTTCCTTCATACCCATTCGTGTACGTTCACGGATATTCTCACGTTCAAGCTGTGCAAATGCCGAAAGTATGCCAAGCATAAGCCTCCCAAGCGGCGTTGAAGTGTCCATACTTTCGTTGAGCGATATAAAATCAACATTTTTCGGATTAAAAATATCCTCAATTAAATATAGGGTGTCCTTTTGGCTTCTCGATAATCTGTCCAGCTTGTAAACGAGAACACAGCTTATTTTTCCGCTTTTTATGTCATCAATCATACGTTTAAGCTCAGGACGGTCAAGGGTGCTTCCGCTGAAGCCGCCGTCAATATAGCAGTCAAAGCTTTTTATTCCCTTTGAGATGCAGTATGCGGTAAGCATTTCCTTTTGTGCCTCTATCGAATAGCCTTCTTCACGCTGGGCATCGGTGGAAACTCTGATGTAAATTGCTGCTTTTTTTGTTGTCATAGCCTTTCCTTTCAATTTTTTTAAAATATGACTTTAAGAAAACCAAAATAGTTTCCTTAAAGTCTGCCTTTATTAAAATCATCAGAATTTGGTTTGTTTAGATTCTCTAAAATATCAGACATTATTCTTGAGGTGCTTTTACTGCGGATTTCAAGACTTTTAAAATCTTTTTCACCAACAGGCTTTCCGTTCACATAGCGTTTTATATTCATTAAAATCTCTCCTTTTCCTTTAGTGTACCCAATTCAGCTTCGTATAAAACATCATATGTATAAAATTTGAAGGAGCGGAAATACTTAGAAAGAGGTGAAGCTTAATGAAAAAAATTTTAAAAGGAATGTTTTTCTGTATAGCGGTGCTTGCAATTGCCGGAATTTCCGGTGTTGCCTCCTATGTTATAACATCTAATATATTAGGAAGAAATCCGTATGAGGAGAAAACTGAGACCGCAAGAATGCAGACTCCTGTTGTAACTTCGGAAGCTGCTGCCGAAACAGAGGACAAGGCGTTACAGGCTACGGATGCACAAAATAAATTTAATCACTATACGGTAAAGCTTGAGGATGATATTCTTAACGTATACGTTAATTATAAAGAACACGAAGAGCTTTTGTTCGGAGAAAAGATAAATACCGGTGACCTCAGCACAGAGGATAGGGAAATGCTTATTAATGGTGTGAAGCTTGAAGAAATGAGCAAGGTAACAGAGCTTACCGAAAATTTTACAAGCTGAAAAATTCAGGGAGCGGCTAAATATGAGCCGCTCCCTGATATTTATTTGTTAGAATCTATAAATCTGTGAAGTATAGCAGATATTTCTGCTCTTGTTGCATTGTCCTTTGGATTAAGCGTTGAATTTGTTTTACCTTTCATCAGACCGCTGCCGACTGCGTACTGCATAGAGGATATTGCGTACTCGGAAATCTGAGAAAAATCATTGTAAGAGAGAATGTTTGTGCTTTCTCCGGCTGATACATCATATCCCTTGAAAAGGGCGTATCTTGTCATAATAGCTGCGATTTGTTCTCTTGTGATATTTTGGTCGGGGGCAAAGGTCGTTTTGTCTGTTCCGTTAGCAATTCCGTTTTGTTCTGCCCATATAACAGCCTTTTCATAATAACTGTCCTTTTCAACATCATCGAAAATAACTTTACTTGTAGTCTCCGGTTCTCCCTCTGCACGGTATAAAACACTAACAAGCATTGCTCTTGTTAAGCTTGTATCAGGAGAAAAGGTCGTTTTTGTTGTGCCGTTAAACAAACCGTTTTCCACCGCATACATTACATCTTCATAGTACCAATCATCAATTCCGACATCCGTAAACGGATTTTCAAACTCAGCAGGCTGCTTATCATCGTGCTTTTTCCACCCTGCATAAAGTGTAAAGTCTTTTATAACCTTGCTGTTAAAGTCATAAGCGGCTGAAAGCTCTTCGTCCGTAAACCAGCCTATGAAGCTGTAACCGTCTTTTTCGGGTGAGGCAGGCTCGGTGAGTGTTTTATTTTTTGCAACCCTCACACTTTCGATTTTATCACCGCCGTTGGCTTCAAATTTTACGGTGTAATAAGATGTACCTCCGCCGCCTCCGCCTGTGCTTGGCTTAGGTGCAGGCTCAGGCTCCGGTTCAGCTGAAATTGCGGTATACCTTGCATATATTATATAATCATTCTCAAAAAGAGTATCTTCATCAAAGGCAAGCTCATATTCATCATCAGAATACCACCCCTCAAATGTATATCCGTCTTTATCGGGTGCAGACGGTAATTCGACTCCTTCACCCTTTGTTATTTCTGCTATTGAAATAATTTCGTCCTCGCTCATAAATATAATTCTGCACTTATTTTCCGAAAATTTAGCAATTAAATTCACGTCGGAATTTACTTCAAAACGATACTCGTTTTCGTTTGAAACAAGAACGTCATTAACGTACCAGCCGGCAAAGCTTTCGTTTGTGTGCGGAGCTGCGGTGACTTTTGCGAATTCTCCTTTGAAAAAGCTTCCGTCTCCCGAAACGATACCGTTTCCCTCTGCACAAACTGTAATATTAAGCTTTTCTGCATTTTCAACAGTATCTGTTGGTGTAACATTCTGACCGTTTAACTGCAATTCGTACATACCTTCACCTTCTGAGAGATTTTCAGCCGTACTTGTTAATATATCACCATCCGTAACGTGCATACCGAGATAATTCTTAACATTTGTCTCTCCTGTTTCAAGGTCATATTCCTGTACAGAACAGTTTACCTCGCCATCGCCTGTTGCGGTTGTTTTGATTGAGTATTCTTCATCCTCCGGCAAATATATTATTTTCTGCCCGTTTTCATCAACTAACGAAACTATAGAACTGTTTTCTACAGTCTGCGGAACATCGCTGTAAATTGCGGCGACAAGAGTATCGTTGCTGTCATAGACCTCTATATCAACGGGGCAATTTAAAAAGAGTGTACGGAGCCTTGTTGGTGAAAAATCATTTTTCCCGATGGCATCGAGCCACACCATACATAATTCAGGATAATGCCCCTGTGCAATTCTTTCAATATTGTCTATTATTGTAAAAATACTGTCGTCTGCAAATAATTGAACAAGCAGACTTGCAACAGAGTCTAATGCACTGTCACTTACAGAAATATTTATATCCTTAAATGATTTTTTTACAATGCTTTTTATTTCTGTTTTAGTAAATCCCGGACTGACAAGCCATGGAGAAGTAGCAAGAGCGTTTGCCTTTAAACAATAAAAAAATTCGTCTAAATTTCCGTTGCCTAAAGTGTTTTTAATTAAATATGTAACTGCCGGCTGTATTTCAGCTGAATAGTACTGAGGACTTTTTAATTTTACAGCTAATTTTTCTATCGTTTGTTCAAGAAATACCCCTTGCGGCCAGTCATATGAAGCGTGCTGTATATGCAGACCTTCGCCGAAGGACCAGTCAAGCTCACGCATTTTAAAATCATCTATTTTATAATAATCAGCAGCATATTTTAATACGGGTATTATATTGCCCTTTTTGTCTGTTTTTCTCGTAACATTTTCAACAGCTCTTTGTGCGGCAGAATCAATCGCTTTTGTTAATTCCCCGTATCTCCAATACATATCTCCTCTTTTTTTAGAATAATTTTTATCAAGGAGTGCAGACGGCAAATACTTTGTAACGCCGTATCGTCCGTATCCCCATTTATTGGGGGCAACCATCGGAACTAAATCGTGCTGATTAACAATGTTAAAGATGTTATTGTAGAGCCACTCATTATCAGGGTTTATTACACCTGACGGAGTTTCAAAGCAATATGCAAATAGATCACCGGAATACACTAACTCATTGTCAATTATTTTTTGTGCGGCAATATTTGCGGTTGCGGCAGCTCTGCTATATCCTGTTATCCATAGCTTTATATCTTCATTTATGTTGTTTTCTGTTATATAATTTTCTATAAATTCAACGACCTGATTTGCAGCCTCATTAAATCCTGCATGAATATTTCCGCTTCCGACATTGAAATTGCCTGCCCATTCACTTTCATAGCAGCCGCCTCTTATTGCAGCGGCAAGCAATACAAAATCACCTCTGTAGGGATATGAGATTTTTTTCATTCCCACAGCAATGCCTATAGAATTTTCAGTTGGCTGCTTTTCATAATTGGCGTTATGCGAAATATTTGTAAATTTCATTTTTGACATAAAATCTTCTACATTCTCATACTGCCTGTCATATTGGATTTTACCGTTACTTACATACTGCTTGCCAAAAGCAGACATTGCCAGTCTGATTGAAAGACGTGCTAAATTATGATTGTATTCGTCGGAAAACTCTTCAAAATAGCTGTCGTCATAGGAAAAGTTCTCTGATACTGAAATTTGGTCGGCTGTATTTTTATATTCTTTATTTATATTAGTTGTAGGAACAAACCTAAATTTACCTGTAATTTTTTCAGGTTCTTTATATTCATTATACATATCGGAAACAAAGGCATTAAATCTGCCTATTTTAGCCCCCTCTAAAATTTCATAAAAACAATTCCAATATCTCGGCTTTTCTATCTGTATTGCCCTGTACTCTTCTTCAGAGCCTTCATAATAAACCCGACCGCAATAGATGTCGTTGTCGCCTATGTATTTAACGCTTTTGGGAATATAAATAGCTCTCATCATCTCTTGCTGAATAAAAGCCCATTCCTCTATTCTTTGTACGGTTGATGGAACAACAAAATACCGAGAGTCAAATTTAAGCCAAGGAAAAAATATAAGAGATGTTTTATTTTTATTATATAATACTCCATTCTCCGAAGAAAAATGATTATTATTTGCGGAAATCGCAAACTCTGTAATGCCCGTATAACCAAGATTGCCAATCTTAGTTACGGTACTTGGAACAACCAATTCCAAAGGCAGAGAATAATTGTCATTATCCGGATTAACCATACCACGGCAATTTTCAAACACTCTGCTTCCGATAGAGGTAATACCCTCGCTCACAATTATTTGTTTTATAGCCATTGAGCTTTCATAATCGCCCTCAAAAAGCCATAATTCATTGTCGTATTCAAAATCATACATTTCACCTGTTCCCGAAATAGTCAAAATATTATTATTAAATGTCCAGGTGATATTTTTTCCAAGCTTCCATTCTCCCGCATCTTCCATATTGTTTTCCGCATATACTAAAGGGGATATAATGATACAGGAAAGCATTACACATAAAGCTAAAATCAAACTCAAAAATCTTCTCATATATTTTGTCCTCTCTTTAAATACTTTGATTTATTTTCCTATTTTTACTGATTCACAAAGCGGTTTTAAGCCTGAAAGAGTATCCCAAACCATAATTTTAACGGTATCTTTTTCATAATCAAAGGTAGAATCCAATGTAAAAGCTTCAGTTTTACCGGCAACATAAGGTCTTTCGTCAACTTTTTCAAATACGCCGTTTTTATAGTATGCAATCATAACACGGGCAGGGACTGAAATGTTTTTAACCTCAAAAGAGATTTCGTTTCCCAATTGTGATGTAATAGCTATACATCCACCGAATTTTACATCATAATATAAAATTTCATTAAAATCGCCGACCAAAACATCTGCCCATTCGTCCTCTGTTCCCAAGTAAAACACTTCTTGTAAAGAGGACTCAGAAAAAGCACCTTCATATATCAGCTTCACGCTTTGCGGAATAACAACTTTAATAAGATTTTCTGTTCCCATAAATGCAGCTTCATTAATATCGGTAACGGTATCGGGGATTTTAAATGATTGCTCAGACTTCTTTTCGGGATATTTTATCAGTACAGTTTTATCTTTATTATATAATACACCATCAACTGCCGTATATTTTTCGTTTTCCGCTTCAACTGTTATTTCTGTTAAACCGTTACTGCCAAGCATTGCGTCTTTTGCAATTAACACAACCGACTTTGGTATATGTATTTTTGTGAATTGGCACGAAAGAGCTTCCGAACCAATCGCTTCTAAACCCTCCGGCAAAATAAGCTCTCCTGAAATAAGTGAATATGCAAACGCTTGTCTTTCAATTCTTTTTACATTTTCCGAAATAGTAATTGATTTCAGATTTTCTACTGCTTCAAAAGCGTGAGCATGAACAACCTCTACACTGTCAGGCATTTCAAAATGAGTTTCTGTATTTGTCAGGAGATATAGAATTAATTCGGTTTTATCTGCATTATACAGGACGCCATCTTCAAATTTGAAATGTTCATTCTCCGGATTTACGGTAATATTTTCAAGTTTAAAACAATAAGACAATGCTCCGTAGCCGATTTCTTTTAAGCCTTTACCGATTGTAAGGTCTGTTATTTCCAAACCGCTGAAGCTAAAGCTTCTTAATCTTACAACGGGATAGCCGCCTAATGTATCGGGAATAGTAAGACTTGCAGCACTGCCTTTATATCCCACGATTTCTGCCTCATTATTTTCGTTTACAAAATATCCAAAATCATTCTCTTCTGATATTTCTTCATTTGGATACGGAGTAAAAAACGCAAAACAAACAGGCAAGGTAAATACGGTTTCTTTATCCTCACTTATAATTGAGCCGTAAACTCTGAAGGTTTCGTCATAATTTGAAAGGGGGATAGCTATGCTCCTGTCTTCCGTTGTACCGCTTTCTATATCATAATATAAAACGGTTGTTTCGTTTTTAGATAAATTTACAAGCTCAATTTTTGCAGTACAATCCTTATAGCAATTATCAATCCAAAGCGAAACAGAGAAATTTTCTCCGTCGTAGGAGTAATCCCAGAATGCGTGCATTTCCGGAAGATAATTATATGTAATTCTTGCGTTTGTAAGGCTTTCGTTATTTTCTTCTATAACGACATTTTCCCATTCGGACTGTGTCCCCCAATATTTAACTCTATCTAAATAAGTGCAGCCGGAAAATGCTCCGTTTCCGATTTTTTTATAGCTGCTTGGAATAATAATTGTTTCAATATTTGTATGGTCACGAAAAGCGTTTTCCGAAATTTCAACAACGGTGTATTCCGCTATTTTGGAAGGCAGAGATATATCGTCCGTCAAAAAATTTTCATATCCTGTAATTTTAACGGTATTATCATCTATATAATCATACCAAAAATCTTCGTACTTTCTCATTGCTGAAAAATCACAGTTCATGGTTTCAAATATTTCATTTTTGGTAGTAATATTATCATAAAAGCTAACCTTTAACTGATGATTTTTGTTGTCAAATGCAAAAGGAATGTCGTATTCAATGCTTTTTGTATTTGCCGGAAGCTCTATAATAAAATCTTTATTAAAAGATAAGCTTTCATTAAATTCGTCATAATCAAAAATTTCAACAAAAGCTATGCAATCGTTTTCAACTGATAAGAAATCCATATATAATTTAAGCTTTGAATTGTATGAGTCAACAGACAGACCACTGCAAATACAGGGATTATCATACGCAAAAAATTCACTTTCACACACATTTCCCCATTGAGTTTTATCTGTTAAATTATCATACAGAGTAACGCTTATAAAATGCGTTTTTCCGTCAGATACGAAGTCGAAGCTATAATCTATACTGTCTCTGCCGGCAGGAATATTTAAGGTATATGTATTATTAGGCTCCTTTTCGCCGTCATCATTATAAGTGTAAATTTTAAATTCGGCAACACAAGCTTTTTCAGCAAAATCAAGAAATAAGACACCTGAAACCTTGTCCTGATATGCTTCAGCCCACATTCCGCCTATGCTTGCATATCCGTT
>JAZQLM010000201.1:0-9156 GCA_045542655.1 Clostridia bacterium
GCCTCCGACTTATAACGGTAAGTATTACGGAACTCTTAAAAATCAGGTTTTTGAAAATCTTGAAAAAGGGAAAAATGTTATACTTGAAATTGACGTAAAGGGTGCACTTCAGGTTAAAGAAAATTATTGTGATGGTGTTTATATTTTTATTGCACCACCTGATGAAGATGCACTGTATGAACGTCTTAAAAACAGAGGTTCTGAGTCAGAAGATGAAATAAAGAGACGTCTTGCGGCGGCAAAGGAAGAACTCAGCCAAAAGAATGAGTATGATTATATCGTTATTAATGATTTGCTTGAAAATGCGGTATCTGAAATTGAGAATATAATAAACAAGGAGAGAAATGTATTATGATGATTTACCCACCAATTACAGAATTAGTTAATAAAACAGGAAGCAGATATTCACTTGTTATTGAAATAGCTAAGAGGGCGAGACAGCTTGCTGAAGGCAAAACTGCCTTGGTTGATGCCGACTCTAATAAGGATGTTACAAAAGCAATTTGTGAAATCTATGAAGACAAGGTAATAATGAAATAAGATTTTTGAGGGCTGTTCACACTTGTGTGATAGTCCTTTGTGCTAATTTTTGAAGTTTTAAAGAGTAGATGGTATGATTGCAAAGGTAGTTTTTGATAACAAAGAGCATAATATAGATAAGTTTTTTGACTACAAAATTCCGGATAAGCTTTCAGATATGGTTTGTGTCGGTGTAAAAGTCCGTGTGCCTCTTGGAAGAGGTAATCATTCTGCGGACGGAATTGTTGTAGAGCTTAAAGAAACAAGTGAGTTTTCTGAGCTAAAGGAAATTAAGTACTTAATAGACAAGGTACCAGTGTGTTCTGGAAAAATGATTGACCTTTGTATGTGGATAAAGGAAAATTGTTTTTGTTCCTTTTATCAGGCACTAAGACTTGTTGCACCTCCCGGAATGGGAAAGGGTGTTAAAGCTAAGACTTTAAGATATGTACGCCTTTTGAAAAGCGGTGATGCTCTTGATGAAGCTTTAGAAAAGTTAAAGAGAAGAAATGCACATCTTATGATATCTGCACTTGAAACACTGAAAGAAAACTCTGTTATAGATGTTTTAACACTCTATGATTTATCAGGTTGTAATTCTTCTGTTGTGTCCGCTCTTTCAAAGAAGGGCATTATAGAGATATTTGAACAAAATGTTGAACGAAGGGTTTTTTCTGCCGAAAATATCCCGTCAACAACCAAATACACGCCTACAGAGGAACAAAAAAAGGTTATTGACCATCTTAATATGTGTATATGCGAAGAAAAGCACGAAAAGGTGCTTTTAAGAGGCGTTACCGGTAGCGGAAAAACAGAGGTTTTTCTGCAGGCGATTGAGACTGTTGTGAGAAAGGGAAAAACTGCAATAATGCTTGTTCCCGAGATTTCTCTTACACCGCAGATGGTGAACAGGTTTGTAAGCCGTTTTGGTGAATATGTTGCTGTTATTCACAGCGGACTTTCGTACGGCGAAAGGTTTGATCAGTGGCAAAAAATCCGTGACGGCAGAGTGAGTGTTGTTGTAGGGGCAAGAAGTGCTGTTTTTGCTCCGTTTGAAAATTTAGGGATAATTATTCTTGATGAAGAACACGAAAACAGCTATAAATCCGATTCTTCTCCTAAATACCACGCAATTGATATTGCAAGAAAACGTACAGAGGATGATGGTGCTATTTTACTCCTTGCATCTGCTACACCGTCCGTAAGTGACTATTACCTTGCTGAACAAGGGGAATACAGGCTCTTTGAAATGCACAAGAGATATAATGAAATGTCACTTCCGGAGGTTAAAATAATTGATATGAGGGCGGAGCTTTTTAATAATAAAAATCGTTCACCGCTCAGTCTTTATCTACAGAAAGAAATACGGGATAACCTTAATAATAAGAGCAAAACAATTTTATTTTTAAACAGAAGGGGTTATTCAACCTTTGTCTCCTGCCGAGAGTGCGGATATGTTGTAAATTGTCCTGAATGTAGTATTGCACTCACATATCATAAAAGAGAAGATAACCTTGTGTGTCATTATTGCGGTCATACGGCGGAAAATATAAGTATTTGTCCTGAATGCGGCTCAAAATACGTTAGATATTTTGGAACAGGGACTCAGAAAATCGAAGAGGAGATAAGAAATCTCTTTCCTGAGGCAAACGTAATGAGGATGGACTTTGACACAACATCTAAAAAGGGCGGTCACGAAAAAATACTTGATGAATTTGCAAGATGCGGAGACATACTGCTTGGTACACAAATGGTAACCAAAGGTCTTGACTTTCACGATGTAACACTTGTTGGTGTTCTTGCGGCAGATACAACCTTGTGTATGGATGATTACCGTGCTCCTGAGAGAAGCTTTTCGCTTTTTACACAGGTGTGCGGAAGAGCGGGACGTGGTGATATTCCCGGACGTGCTGTGATACAGACATACCAACCCTTTAATGCGACCATTAAATATGCTTCAAAGCAAAATTATGAGCTTTTTTATAAAAATGAAATTAAATCACGTCAAAGACTGAATTATCCTCCGTTTTGTAAAATAATATGTATTATGATTACATCCGAGGATGAAGAAAAAGGTCTTTCGGCAATAAATTCCATAGGAAATATTATATCTGATTTTTCCCGCTGTTATGCCGGAAAAATTGATGTTATAGAACCGCAGCCTGCACCGATTAATAAAATTAAGAATAAGTTCAGATTCAGAATTGTTCTTAAAATTGACAAAATTGATGAAATCAAAGAGGTTTTTGACAAAATTTCTGAGGCGTACGGAAGCGGTAAAGGCGGGATTTATCTGAGCATTGATGTAAATCCTGTAAATATGTATTAATTGAGGGAAAGGTGGAATATAAATATGGCAATAAGAAATATAGTAAAGTACGGCGATGATATACTTACAAAGAAATGCCGTACAGTAGAAAAAATAGACGAACGGATTAATGTGCTTATTGACGATATGCTTGATACTCTTTATCAGGCAGACGGTGTAGGTCTTGCGGCACCTCAGGTTGGAATTTTAAAGAGGATTGCAGTTATTGATGTCGGTGACGGACCTATAGTACTTATCAATCCTGAGATAATTTCAGAAGAAGGTTCACAAACGGCAGGGGAAGGCTGTCTTAGCTATCCGGGGAAATATGGTGAGGTTACAAGACCTATGAAGGTTGTCGTATCCGCTATGGACAGGGACGGAAGTGTAAGGGAAATAGTTGGAGAAGAGCTTTTGGCAAGAGCATTGTGTCATGAAATTGACCACCTTGACGGTCATATGTTTATTGAAAAGGTTACCGAGTGGTATGAAAACGAAGAAGATGACACTTATGAAGATTAGAATTTTAGGAGAATAATTTATGGATGTTTTATTTATGGGTACACCCGAATTTTCGGTTCCTTGCCTTGAAAGACTTATAAGTGACGGGCATAATGTAAAAGCAGTTGTATCACAGGCAGATAAACCAAAGGGAAGAGGTCACAGGCTTGTTCCTACACCCGTTAAAGAATGTGCTTTAAAGTATGGAATAGAGGTTTTTCAGCCTGATACTCTTAAAGATTTTGCTTTTGAAAAGGAGCTTTCAGCTATTAATCCAGATGTAATTATTGTTGTTGCGTATGGGAAAATACTTCCTGAATATATTCTTAATTATCCTAAGTATGGATGTATAAATATTCACGCTTCACTTCTTCCGAAGTACAGAGGTGCAGGTCCTATTCAGTGGTCGCTGATTAATGGTGAAAAGATTACGGGAGTTACGGCTATGTATATGGAAAAGGGGCTTGATACCGGTGATATGCTTCTAAAAAAAGAAACAGAAATTTCTGAATATGAAAATTGCAGTGAATTGTATGAAAGACTGAGCTTAATGGGTGCTGATTTACTGTCTGAAACTCTTGTACTTGCGGAAAGAGGCGATTTGAAGCCTGAAAAGCAGATAGATGAAAATTCTACCTATGCTCCTATGATAACTAAAGAAACAGGGTTAATTAACTGGAACAGCTCCGCTGAAAGTATTATAAATCTGATACGTGGAACTTACGTCTGGCCTGTTGCTCATACCCTGTATAAAGGTGAGCCGCTTAAAATTTATTCAGCAGTACATGGGAATGTAGATAATAGCTCGGCTCCAGGTGAAATAGTTTCTGTTGATAAAAAATCTCTTGAGGTAAAGTGCGGTGATGGAAACACAATTTTCTTAAAAGAGGTTCAGTTTTTCGGTGGAAAAAGAATGAGCATTGAAAGCTACTTAAACGGTCATAATATAGAAAAAACAATATTAGGAGTGTAGAGTTATGTTTTTTGATGTATATTACTTGATATTTGTTATGCCTGCCATACTACTTGCATTTTATGCACAGACAAAGGTTACTTCAACCTTTACCAAATACAGCAAGGTATTTAATAAAAAAGGCTTTAGTGCGGCTGAGGTTGCAAGAAAAATTCTTAATCTCAACGGCTTATATGATATAACAATAGAACGTGTTGCAGGAAACCTTACCGACCATTTTGATCCGAAAGCAAGAGTTATAAGACTTTCTGATTCAACATATTCAAGCTCTTCCGTGGGAGCTATAGGTGTTGCAGCTCACGAGGTGGGGCATGCACTGCAGCACGCAGAGGGATATGTTCCAATAAAAATCAGAAATTCCATCGTTCCCGTTGTGCAGTTTTCTTCATATCTTGCATGGCCTCTGGCAATTATTGGTATTATAGTAGGAAACTCAGCACTTGCTAACTTTGGTGTATTGCTTTTTACAGCGGTAGTTGCATTTCAGATTATTACGTTGCCTGTTGAATTTAATGCAAGTATAAGAGCGATAAAAACTCTTGATGAAAATTTAATTCTTGACGGAGATGAATTAAAGGGTGCAAAGTCCGTGCTAAAGGCGGCTGCACTTACTTATGTTGCAGCGGCGGCGGTTGCTATTGGTAACCTGCTCAGACTTTTACTTCTTACAGGACGAGGCAGAAGAGATTAAAATTCGAGGAAGTTTTTATGAATGTTAGAGAAGCAGCAGTTAAGGTGCTGTATGAGATAGATTTTAATTCTGCTTACAGTAATGCAGAATTAAGTAAAATTTTAAAAAGTACTTCATTTGATTCAAGGGACAGAGGACTTTTGTTTGAGATAGTGTACGGTACTCTTAAAAACAGAATTAAGCTTGATTTTATCATTTCAAAGTATTCAAAGCTAAGACTAAAAAAAATATCTCCTTGGGTATTGGAAATTTTAAGAACAGGTATATATCAGCTCATGTTTCTTGAACGTGTGCCGGATTCAGCAGCCTGTAATGAGTGTGCAAAGCTTGCGGCAAAGTTTTCAAACAGAGGTGCTGTTGGTTTTGTAAACGGTATGCTCAGAAACGTCTCACGAGAGAAAGAAAAAATTGCTTTTCCTGAAAAAGAGAAAGATGTTATAAAATATTTTTCTGTAAAATATTCCTTTCCGGAATGGATGGTTGAAAAACTTATTAAACAATACGGCGAGGATGAAGCTGAGAGTTTTATGGCTGAAAGTAATGAATCACACGGGATTTATATAAGGGTAAATACTTTAAAAACAGACATAACATCTCTTGTTAAGAAATTACAGGATAACAATATTGAGGCTGAGATAGCAAGTGGTACTGATAATATGCTTTACCTATCAAAAAATATTGACATTACAACGCTTGATGAGTATAGAGAAGGACTGTTTTCACTGCAAAACATCAGCTCAAAAATGGCGGTTGATATTTTAGCACCTGAGGAGAATGATGTTGTAATAGATATGTGTGCCGCTCCGGGTGGAAAAAGTATGGCTATTGCAGAAAGAATGTCTGATAAGGGGTGTATATATTCCTTCGATATACATTCTCATAAAATTGACTTGATTGAAAATTCAGCAAAAAGACTCGGTATTTCGATAATCAAAGCAGAGGTTTCGGATGCACTTGTTTTAAATAACGATTTTATTGAAAAAGCAGATAAGGTATTGGTCGATGCTCCTTGTTCGGGGTTGGGCACGATACATAAAAAGCCTGATATTAAGTGGACAAGAAGTGAAGAGGATACAGGAGAGCTTTCAAAAATACAGAAGAAAATTCTTGATAATGCTTCAAAGTACGTTAAAGACGGCGGTGAGCTTTTGTACAGTACCTGCACCATATTAAGTGAAGAAAATGAAGAGAACGTTGAAAGATTTTTAAATAAAAATAAAAATTTTGAAAAGCTTTATGAAAAACAAATTTTAACCGGAAAAGACGGTGAAACAGGTTTTTATATATGTAAACTGAAAAAGATAAATATTGGAGGGTAATGTGGTTAATTTAAAGGATTTAACCTATCCGGAATTAAAAGAACTGATAATAGAATTAAACGAGCCGGAATTCAGGGCAAAACAGATATTTTCGTGGCTATACAAGGGCGTTTCTGATTTTGATGAAATGACTGATCTTTCTAAAAGCTTAAGGGCAAAGCTTTCAGAAGCTTCATTTATATCAAGTCTTTCAATTGAAAAAAGATTAATTTCAAAGCTTGATGGCACAAGAAAGTATCTTTTCCGGCTCAGTGACGGAAACTTTATAGAATCGGTTTTAATGAAATATAATCACGGCTATACGATATGTGTTTCTTCTCAGGTTGGTTGCAGAATGGGGTGCAAATTTTGTGCTTCAACACTAAACGGCAGAATAAGAAATCTGACGCCGGGGGAGATTACGGACCAGATTCTTACGGTTCAGAAAGATGCCGGTATATCTATTTCAAATATAGTTATGATGGGAATTGGCGAGCCGCTTGATAATTTTGATAATTTACTTATATTTTTAGAAAATATTTCTTCAGATAAAGGCTTAAACATCGGTATGAGACATATAACTGTATCGACCTGTGGACTTACTGACAGGATAAAGGAGCTTGCGGACAGAAAATTGCAGCTTACGTTGTCAGTTTCACTTCATGCAGCTGATGATAGCGTCCGTTCTGAGATTATGCCCGTCAACAGAAAATATTCGCTTAAGGAGCTAATAGCTGCCTGTGACTATTATCTGGAAATGACAAACAGGAGAATTTCTTTTGAATATACACTGATAGATGGTGTTAATGATAACTTAAATGAAGCTGAAAGGCTATACAGATTACTAAGAGGCAGATTGTGTCACGTTAATCTTATACCTGTAAATCCTGTTAAGGAGACAGGCTTTAAACGTACAAACAGAGGAAATGTTGAAAAATTTCAACAGTATCTTGAAAAAAGAGGTCTGCCGGCAACGATCAGGCGTGAAATGGGCAGTGATATAAATGCTGCCTGCGGTCAGCTTCGGAATGAAAAGAGGGTGGAAATATGAAAATTAAGGCATACGGTATTTCGGATACCGGAATGGTCAGAGAAATTAATGAAGACAGCTTTTTGATATACGGTTTTGAAGGAGAGGCGGCCGATGGTTTTGCAATTCTTGCAGATGGTATGGGCGGTCACAATGCAGGCGAGGTAGCAAGCCTTGAGGCGGTCAATACTGTCGGCGGTGAGCTCAAGCAGTCGATGAACGAGAGTTCTCCCGAGAAGGTTGTATACAACATTTTGTCTTCAATTGATTATGCAAATAAAAAGATATATGAGGAATCTCTTAAGAATATCAGCAGAGCCGGAATGGGTTCAACACTTGTAGTGGCATACATACAAAATGATAAGCTGTACGTTGCCAATATCGGAGACAGCAGGGCTTATATAAAGTCTGAAAAGGCTTTAACTCAGATTACGGTTGACCATTCGGTAGTGCAGGAGCTTGTAGCTAAAGGCTCGATAACACCTGAGGAAGCTTTGGTTCATCCTGATAAGAACATTATAACCCGTGCACTCGGAACGGAAAGAATAGTTGATGCGGATATGTTTGAATATACTTTAAAGTGCGGTGATATTATTCTTTTGTGCAGTGACGGACTTTATGAAAACGTAAGGGATAATGTTGTCAATGAAATACTTGAAAATTTTGAGGATGTTGAGCTTGCTTCAAAAAATCTTGTAAGACTTGCAAATGATAACGGTGGAACTGATAATATAACTGTAGTTATACTAAAGATTACGGAATAGGGGGAGAAAAAATGAATTTATTAGGTAAAGTTTTGGCTGAAAGATATGAAATTCTTGAAGAAATCGGAATTGGCGGTATGGCCGTTGTTTATAAGGCTAAATGTCTTGTTTTAAACAGATATGTAGCGATTAAGGTTTTAAGAGATGACCTGAAGGATGATCAGGAATTTGTGAATCGATTTAATGTTGAGGCACAGGCGGCTGCAAGTCTTACACATCCGAACATTGTTTCCATATTTGATGTTGGTATTCACGATAATCTTCCCTATATTGTTATGGAATATGTTGAAGGTCAGACGTTAAAAGAATACATTGATGAAAAGCACGAGCTTCCGTGGAGAGAGGCTGTTGATATTGCACTTCAAATTTGTAAAGGTCTTGAGGTTGCACATAAAAACTCTATAGTACACAGGGATATAAAGCCGCATAATATTATGAGAACAACCGAAGGCGTAATTAAGGTTACTGACTTTGGTATTGCAAGAGCTAATTCGCAAAAGACTATGACTGTTGAAAAAACAGCAATCGGTTCGGTTCACTATATTTCTCCTGAACAGGCAAGGGGCGGGTTTATTGACCATCGTTCTGATTTATATTCGCTCGGTATTGTTTTGTATGAAATGCTTACAGGAAGAATTCCGTTTGATGATGAAAATTCTGTAACTGTTGCTATAAAGCAGATACAGGAAGCACCGGTTCCTCCTTGTGAATATAATATCAGTATTCCGAGACCTCTTGAACAGGCTGTTTTAAAGGCGATTGCAAAAGAGCCTTCTGCAAGATTTAAAGATGCTGCGGAGTTTTATTCGGTGCTTTATTCGATTTTAAATGATCCGGAAAGACTGATTAATACGGTTGTTTCTGATGAAACAAGGGTTTATCAGACGGTCGATGTTAAAAAAGATGAGACCATAATTATGCCTAAGGTCGAAAAAGAAATTAAAAAAGAGGAGGCGAGTGAAGAGGTGGCTAAGGCTAAGAAAGATAAGAAAAGTGTAAATATTGACAAGAAAAAGGAACGCAAGGTTGTTATCCTTGCTATTGCTTCTTCTCTTGTTGTTATATTTGTGCT
>JAZQLM010000202.1:0-3423 GCA_045542655.1 Clostridia bacterium
CTCTGGAACGCCGAAAGTCCGCACCTTTATACTGTTGTGATAAAGAGCGGGACTGAATTTATACCTGTTAAGGTTGGTATGAGGGAGATTATGCTCTCAAGTGAAAATGAGCTTTTAATAAACGGTCAGAGCGTAAAGTTAAAGGGTGTAAATCACCACGACACACATCCGGATACAGGAAGTGTTATGAGTGATGAGGCACTTAAAATAGACCTTCTTAAAATGAAGGAGCTTAATATAAATACAGTAAGAGCCTCGCATTATCCGCCAACACCGGAGTTTTTGAATATGTGTGACGAGCTTGGATTTTACGTTGTTGATGAAACTGATGTTGAATGTCACGGTTTTTGCACATTTAAGGCTGACTGGGCAAACTATAATACAAGAGAAGATGAATGGATTCCTGCTATGCCTGAGTGGAAGGAATCGTTTATGGACAGAATTGAGCGTATGGTGGAGCGTGACAAAAACCACCCGTGCGTTATAATGTGGTCAATGGGAAATGAGAGCAATTATCTTGAAAATCAGAAAGAAATGATAAAGTGGACGAAGAAAAGAGACTCGTCAAGACTTATTCACGATAATAACGCAACAAATAAGCACTGGTCCAAGGGTAGCTCCGATTATCTCGATGCGGACGTGTATTCGCTTATGTATTCTTCAATTGATGATGTTGAAAAGATTTGTGAAAATCCCGAGATTATACGTCCGTTTTTCCTCTGTGAATATTCGCATGCGATGGGTAACGGACCTGGGGATGTGTTTGAATACATAAAAAGAATGAGAAAATATAAAAACTTCATAGGCGGCTGTATCTGGGAATGGGCTGACCATACGGTAATTGAGGACGGCGTACAGAAGTACGGCGGTGATTTTGGTGAACTCACCCATGACGGAAACTTCTGCTGTGACGGACTCGTATTTTCGGACAGAAGCTTTAAGGCAGGCTCTTATCATACAAAGTATTCATATCAAAACTATGATACCGAGCTGGAAAACGGGAAACTGAAGATTAGTAATTATTTTGACTTTACAAATCTTAATAACTATAAGCTTACGGTAAGAGTAACCTGTGATGGCAAGACCTTGGAAGAGAAAAAGCTTACCATAGACCTTTTACCTCACAGCGAAGCATATGTTGATTTTGAAATCAAAGCTCCTGAGAGCTGTATTTACAGTGCATTTGTGGAAACAGAGCTTAAGGATAAAAAAGGCAAGGTTATAGGTATATCACAGCATAAACTTGATGTTCCTTTGATTTCCCTTGAGTCAAAGTCTCCCGTAAAGCTTATAAGAGAGGCTGAAGGGAAATTCTATATAGAGGGGGCGGACTTTAGTTATGTTGTGAATAAACGTCACGGCTCCTTTGAAAGTATAAAGAAAAACGGAAAAGAGCAATTGCTCTCGGAAAGCTGTCTTTCTGTATGGAGAGCCCCGACCGACAATGACAGACACGTTAAACATAAGTGGGGACTGTTTGACAATAACGGAGCCGGAATTAATATGAACAGGCTGTTCTCAAAAATTTATTCCTGTGAAAAAGAGGGAAATAAAATTCTGATTAAAGGCTCGCTTGCAGGTGTTGCCCGTGCACCTTTCCTTAAATATACATCTGAATATGAGTTCTTTGCAGACGGTACGGTTAAGATTAGCCTGTCGGCTGATGTTGAGGAGTGGATTAATACATACCTGCCGAGACTTGGCTATGAATTTATGCTTAAGGATAAAAATGCTTCATTTACCTATTTCGGAAGAGGTGGGGAAGAAAACTATTGCGATATGAACAGACACGCACCTGTCGGTCTTTATGAAAGCAACGCAAGGAAAGAGTATGTAAATTATGTAATGCCTCAGGAACACGGCAATCATAGCGATTGTAAAATGCTTGATATTAAAAGTGGACTTAAGTTTACGTCTGATTCGGTGTTTGAATTTAATGCTTCGCTTTATACATCCGAGGAACTGACCACAGGTAAGCATACCGACGAAATTAAACCGTTTGGCGGAACAAATATCCGAATAGACTATAGGGTTTCGGGAATAGGCTCTGCAAGCTGCGGACCGGAGCTTATGAAAGAATACCGGCTGAACGAAAAGCATATTGATTTTGCTTTCTATATTAAATAAAAGTATCTGGGGATGCGGGTTAATTAACCGCATCCTCTTTAATATGGAATATTTTTATTGTTGACTTTAAATAAAATACAATATATAATTATAAAACAAAAATTTTTGATAAGTCAAAAAAAGAGGTGTAAGGAATGAAGGCTGTATTTATTGACATAGACGGAACACTTCGCTCCGGAGCGGGTGAAATGCTTGAATATAATATTTCTGTGATTAAAAAGGTCAGAGCACTTGGGCATAAGGTTTTTTTAAATACAGGCAGAGCCCTTGCAAATATTCCCCATGATATTGACGTACTCGGGGACTTTGACGGAGCAGTACTGGCAAACGGCGGGCATCTCATAGTTGACGGAAAAACCGTATATAATGTATATATGGATAAAGAATTGCTTATTGGAATTTTTGAAAAAATTGACAGCTTGGATTTCCCGTTGATTTTTGAGGGAGATAAAAAAGTTCTGGGATATTCAAAAGGTAATACTATATTTCCTGAATATATAAAAACAATTAAAAACATTAATGAATTAAAAGAGGATCTTGAAAAAGAAAATTACAATAAAGCTGTATACTGGGGAGTGCTTCCGGATAAAATGCTTATTGAAAATATTTCTCCTAAGCTGAAGGCTTTACAAATTGGTGGATATGGCGAAATTCTTATGAAGAAAATAGATAAGGTTAACGGTATGAAAGAGGCGATAAAGCTTCTTGGAATTGAACAAAAAGACACAATTGCCATAGGGGACAGTATAAATGATTATGATGCAATGAAATTTTCAGGGTATAGTATAGCAATGAAAAACGCCCAGTCCGAAATCCTCGAAATAGCCGATTTTATAAGCGATAGCTGTGAAAACGGAGGGGTAGGAAAAGCGCTCGAAATAAAATTTTTAAAAAATTTTTAAAAAAAGTGTTGACAAATTTAAAAAAAGGTGCTAATATAATAACACTGTCGCACGGGACAGACAATCAATTAAAAAACTTTTTTAAAAAATTTCAAAAAAGTACTTGACAAAGAAAAAGAGTTGTGCTATAATTGAGAAGTTGTCGCCGAGGCGAGTAAAAGTTTCTTAGAAAAAAAGATAAAAAAGTACTTGACAAAATGGTGACAGTATGGTATACTTGTAAAGCTCTGTCGAGCGTGGCTCGGAGAGGGAGCAAGAGTGATGTTTGAAAAGTACACAGTGAAAAAGCGGTAATAAGTACGAGAAGTACTATTACGACAATTGCACAAGGTTTTAGGACCTTGTCAATTCCAAGTTTAAAGCAAACTTTAAAAGCTAGTATTCAAAAATTGAG
>JAZQLM010000203.1:0-12784 GCA_045542655.1 Clostridia bacterium
AGACATGAATATAAGCATCAGATTAATCTTTCGGATATTTATGGACTTAAAACAAGACTTTCAGCAGTTGCAAAGCATGATTCGTATGCTTGCGAGGATGGGACATATTTTGTCAGAAGCTTGTATTTTGATAACTATATGGATAAGGCACTTCGGGAAAAGCTTGACGGTGTGAATGCCCGTGAAAAATTCCGTATCAGATATTATGGGACAGACACATCTTTTATTCGGCTTGAAAAGAAAAGCAAAATAAACGGTCTGTGCAATAAAGAAAGCTGTAGAATTACTGCCGGAGAATGCCAAAAAATAATTGACGGAAGTTTTGAGTTTTTACTCCACTCAAGGCACGAACTGATGAGGGAGCTTTATGCAAAGATGAAGTTTGAGCTTCTTCGTCCGAAATGTATCGTAGCATATACCCGTGAGAGCTTTGTGTACCCATGCGGCAATGTGCGGGTAACGCTTGATATGAATATTTGCGGAAGCAATAATGTTAAAGAGTTTTTAAATCCCGATTTACCTTTCTTTAAGACTTATCATAACTCAATTTTAGAGGTAAAATGGGATGAATACCTTCCACAGGTTATAAGAGACTGTGTACAGGTTAAATCAAGAAGAAGTGCCGCCTTCTCAAAATATGCGGCAGTAAGAATATAATTAAATGAAATTTTGAAAGGATGAAAATTTTATGACTTTTTCAGATGTATTTAAATCAAGCTTCTTATCAAACATTAATTCGTTTTCAACGTTAGATGTGCTTTTAGCACTTGGTCTTTCTTTTGTATTAGGCCTATTCATATTTATGATTTATAAAAAGACCTATTCAGGTGTAATGTATTCCGACTCCTTTGGGGTATCGCTGATTGCGATGTCAATGATTACAAGCCTTGTTATTATTGCAGTAACATCAAATGTTGTATTGTCTCTCGGTATGGTTGGTGCACTCTCTATTGTTCGTTTCAGAACCGCAATTAAAGAGCCTATGGATATAGCGTTTTTGTTCTGGTCAATCGCAGTGGGTATTGTTCTCGGTGCAGGACTTCTGCCTCTTGCGATTATAGGCTCTGTTATTATAGGTATCATTATTGTAGTTTTTTCAACAAGAAAAATTGGTGATACTCCGTATATCCTTGTTGTAAACTGTGAAAACGAAGGAGCAGAAAATGCAGTGAACGAGCTTATTAGAGAAGAAGCTAAGAAAAGCCTTCTTAAATCTAAGTCAGTGAACAAATTAGGTATTGAACTTACATATGAAGTTCGTATCAAGGAAAATACAGACTTTGTAAATAAGATTTCGGAAGTCTGCGATGTAACGAATGCGGTTTTGGTTTCCTATAACGGCGAGTATATGTCGTAATCAGAAAGGAGAATTGAAATGCTTAAAAAAGTAATTCCAATTATTCTTTTGCTGTGTATTGGTTTAAGCGTGTGTATAATGGCTGAAGATACCGTTAATGAAACAGTACCTGAGGTATCGCAGGAAACACATGAACGAGGCAGCAGAGGTCGTAGGGGTATGCCTGCGATGGAGGATATGCAGGGCAGAGGTACGCCTCCGTCTATGCCGAATGGTGAGCCTTCGGGGAATTTCACTCCGCCGGAGGGTGGTTTCAGACCTCCTGAAAATTCGGGGAATTTTACACCTCCTGAGAATTCAGGTGAGTTTACACCACCACAGAATTCAGGCGAGTTTACACCACCACAGAATTCGGGAGGATTTACACCGCCTCAAAGCAATGAAAGTAATAATGCGGGAACAACTGTTCCAAAAGCAGATGAAGGTGTAACCGAAGAAAAGTCTCAAATACCGGAAAGCGGTGAAAAATCAGGTCAGGCACCAAACGGAAGATCACCCTTTGGAGGACAGATGCCCGAAGGTATGGGTGGATTTTTCGGTAATATGCAAAATGGTCAGAATACTGAGGCAAAACAGCCCACCGGTTTTTTAGGATTTGTTAAAACATATTCTACGCCTATAACCTCCGTTGTTCTTTTGGGACTCGCATACCTTTTTGTAATTTTCTATAAAAGAAAACACTATTGATATTTGAGATATATTAATCTAAAGTAAAGGAGGTTTAATATGATTTCAAATAAATACATTTCAAAAATAACTATGGTATTGATTTCTGCCACATTGGTTTTTTGTGTTCTTGCAATGGGTTTTTCTGATAAACTTATATCCATTGTCGGAAGCAATGGATATGCGATGGAGTACGAAACTGCCCTTTTTGATACGAGCAAGATTTTGGAAGTTAACATCATTATGGATGATGATAAATGGAATGAGATGCTGAAGAACGCAACACAGGAAATTTACTATGAATGTAATGTCGTTATAAACGGTACTACGTTTTATCAGGTCGGTATCAGACCAAAGGGAAATACAAGTCTTTCCTCTATTGCAAAAGATCCCGATAACAACAGATACAGCTTCAAGCTTGAGTTTGACCAATTTACCCCCGGACAAACCTGCTTTGGACTGGACAAGCTTATTTTGAACAACAGCTATGCAGATACAACCAATATGAAAGAGACAATTGTTTATGATATGTTTAAGTATTTAGATGCAGATGCTTCTCTTTATAATTATGCAAAAATATCTGTAAACAATGAGTACTTTGGTATATATCTTGCACTTGAAGCAGTTGAGGAAAGCTTTATGCTCCGTAATTACGGTACAGAAAAAGGTTATTTGTACAAGCCTGACAGTATGAATTTTAATAATGGTAATAATGATAAGGCTAGGCGGTCATCTGGAGCAAGAGATTTTTCTACAGGCTTCCAGCGAATGGGACGTGGCGGTATGCCGGGGATGATGGGCAGTGGCGGAAACCTGAATTATTCAGATGATAGTCTTGACAGTTATAATACAATATGGAATGGTCAGGTGAATGATAGCAAAGATAGCGACCATAAAAGAGTTGTGGAAGCACTTAAAAATGTGCATAGCAGAACAAACATTGAGAGATACATTGATGTTGACCAAATTTTAAAGTATATGGCAGTTCATAATTTCTCTGTTAATGAGGACAGCTTAAGCGGTTCAATGGCACACAACTATTATTTGTATGAGGCAAACGGACAAATCAGTATTCTGCCCTGGGATTATAATCTTTCACTTGGCGGAATGCACGGCGGTGATGCAACAAGTGTTGTAAATGAGCCGATTGACGATTTGTGGCAAGGAACAAAGCTTTTTGATTTTGTTTTGGAAAACGAAGAATACAAAGCTCGTTACCACGAATATTATGAAAGACTTGTGAATGAGTATCTGTACGGAGGAAAGTTTGAAGAAACATATAGCAGAATTACAAATCAGATAGATGAGCTTGTGAAAACTGATCCTAATAGTATGTACACCTATGAGGAATATACAAAAGGTATAGAGGTTTTGTATGATGCAGTTATGCTCCGTGCAGAAAGTATCAAAGGACAGCTTGACGGAACGATTCCATCAACCTCCGAAGGTCAGAACGCAGATTCCCCCTCACTTGTTGATGCTTCTCATATAAAGCTTTCTGACTTGGGACAGTTTAATATGGGTGGTGGCTTTGGCGGAGGTCGGAATAATGGAGAATGGAAAATGCCGCAAAATTAAAGTTTAAAGCTTTCAAGTGAGTAATTTATAAGGTGTGGAGATGTTCGATATACCTTGTTGCTTTCAGGCTATCTTGCAATTTAAGTTATAATATGATATAATTGATAGGGCAAAAGGGGTGATTTTATGCGACTTTTAGTAGTTGAAGATGAAAAGCATCTTAATAAGACATTGACGGAGCGACTTACAAAAATTGGTTATACGGTTGATAGCTGTTTTGATGGGGAAGAGGCTTTATACTATATAGAGAACACGAATTATGATGGAATTATACTTGATGTTATGATGCCGAAAATTAACGGCTTTGATGTTCTTCGTATCATTCGTGATAAGGAAATTCTTACTCCCGTTTTAATGCTTACGGCAAAGGATTCGGATGAAGATGTTATAACAGGACTTGACACAGGAGCAAATGATTATCTTACAAAGCCTTTTTCCTTTGATGTTTTATGTGCAAGGATAAGAGCTATGCTTCGTGTAAAGGAAAATGTGACAGGCAATAGGCTTGAGATTGCCGATTTGAGTATTGATACAATCACAAGAGTTGTAAAGCGAGGGGAGAAAGTATTAGAGCTATCCTCAAAGGAATATTCGGTGCTTGAATATCTTATGCGAAATAAAGGGATTGTGGTTTCAAAGGAAAAAATTGAGGAAAATATATGGAACTACGAATATGAAGGCTCGAGCGATGTTATAAAGGTTTATATTCATCATTTAAGAAAAAAGATTGACGATAATTTTGAGAAAAAACTACTCCATACAATTAAGAATGTAGGCTATGTGATAAGGGAAGAATGAAAATGAAAAAAATCACTTCTATAAAAACAAGAATAACAATATGGTACACAACACTTATGCTTGTACTTATATTTGTTGTGCTTTCATTGGTTGGAGGGCTATCCTATCAGCTTTCAATAGACAGTGTGGAAAAGGATGTCATACTTCAGGTTACACAGGTAACCGAAAAACTATCGAAAAGGCAGTTCGATGTGTTTGAATTGGTTGACAGCAAGGAAGAATTTAAAAATGTATCTATATACGAATCGGGAGGTAAATATATTGTAGGACAGTATATTTACGATGTTGTAAATATACCGTTTGAGGAAGGTATTCCCCGAAGAGAAAGCGTTGATGGTAAGGAATATATTGTTTATGATACAAAGACACCGTCCCCTCCTAAAATAGGAGGCGGTTTTTGGATAAGAGGTGTGGAATCGGTTAATTCCACTATTCTCTTAGGTCGTTCTGCAATTATCATTATGCTTATTTTAATTCCGCTTATTTTGCTTTTAACCGCACTCGGCGGATACTATATTACAAAAAGAGCATTCCGTCCTGTAAACAATATTGTAAGAACCGCAAATGATATTACGGCACAAAAAGATATTAGCCGAAGGATTGAAATTAATCCCGATGCAAAGGAGGATGAGCTTCAGCATTTGTCGGTTACACTTAATAGGATGCTTGATAAAATTGAAAATCTTATTATGCAGGAAAAACAATTTACATCGGATGCCTCTCATGAGCTGAGGACACCTATCAGCGTTATTCTCGCACAAGGCGAGTATCTTTTGGATATTGCAAAGGATGAAAAGGAAAAAGAGCTTGCACAGACAATAGTTGATAAATCAAAGCAAATTTCAAAGCTCGTCTCAAGCCTTTTGCTTCTTTCAAGAATTGACCAGCACAGACAGAAGTTTAACAAGGAAAAGGTTGATCTCGGTGTTCTTGTAGATATTGCTGTTGAAAGTACAAAGGACTTGGCGGCACAAAAGAAAATTTTGCTTTCCTCCGATATTCCTGAAGGAACAATAGTAAATGCAGACGAATCACTGCTTTTAAGTGCGATTACCAATCTTATAAGTAATGGAATAAAGTATGGTAATGAATCAGGTTGTGTATCGGTTTCTGCCTCAGGGCTGGGGGAAAGGATAGAAATAATTGTTGAGGATGATGGTGTAGGAATATCTGAAGAACACATTGATAAGATTTGGACTCGTTTTTACCGTGTTGATGATGTACGCAACGATGAATACGGCAGCAGCGGTCTGGGACTTTCGATGGTGAAAAGTATAATAGAGCTGCACGGTGGAACAATTACCGTGAAAAGTGCCTTTGGTCAGGGGACAAGGTTTAAAATTATATTGTAATTAAAATAGAATAATAAAAAGTCGTAAGCTGCTGAAAATTCAGGTCTTACGACTTTTTGTATTCAAGTGAGAAGTAATCCGGATAATATTAGTTATTTAAGATTATATCCGAGCTCAAATGCTTTGAGGTTTGCTTCAAGGAATTTTTCGGGAACAGTAGATTTTATAACATCTGTCCACACCTCATATTTAATGTCGGTATTTTTTGCCATAACACCTATTAAAGCAACGTTTACCGCTTTTATATTTCCGGCTTCCTCAGCAAGTGAAAGAGCGTTTACAGTCTGTAAGTCAAGCTTTTCGGAAAGCTTTTTTGCAATATCCTCGGGATACTGTGCATTTCCGCAGATGACAGGCATAGGATCGATTTCCTGAGTGTTTGCAATCATTTTTCCGCCTTTTTTAAGAAACGGCATACTTCTGTATGCTTCAAGCATTTCAAACGCAAGAATAATATCTGCCTCGCCCTTGTCGATGATTGGTGAGTATACCTTATCGCCGAATTTTACATAAGTAACAACACTTCCGCCACGCTGACTCATTCCGTGAACCTCGGAAATTTTAACGTCATAGCCCTCTGAAATTACTGCCTTACCTATAATTCTGCTTGCAAGAAGCGTTCCCTGTCCGCCTACGCCGACAATCATAATGTTTTTAGTCATGCTCTTAGTCCTCCTTTTCGATAGCACCGAACGGACATACGTTCATGCAAAGTCCGCAGCCGTTGCACTGAGTCTTGTCAATTACTATTTTATCACCTTTTTGTGAGATTGCAGGACAGCCAAGCTTCATACAGAGCTTGCATTTCTTGCACTTATCCGTAATCTTGCAGGTTCCACTGTATTTAACGGTTTTAAGGAGTGCACACGGTCTCTGAGCGATGATTACCGATGGTTCTGCTGCCTCGGTTTCTTCTTTTACAATTCTTTCAAATTCGGCTACATCAAATGGATCTGCAACAACAACCCTGTCAATTCCGACAGCCTTTGCAAGAAGAACAAGGTCAACCTGTTTTGTGGGCTCTTTTCTGATGGTAAAGCCTGTTGTGGGATTGTCCTGATGTCCGGTCATACCCGTAATTGAGTTGTCAAGTATGATGACTGTGTTGTTTCCTTTGTTATAAACTATATCAATAAGTCCCGTTATACCTGAGTGTATAAAGGTTGAGTCACCTATTACAGCAACGAGCTTTTTATTAAACTCTTCGCCACGTGCCTTTGCCATACCGTGAGCACCGCTTATGCTTGCACCCATACAAACGGTTGTGTCAACACTTTGAAGAGGTGCAACCGCACCGAGAGTATAACAGCCGATGTCGCCTGATACAACAAGACCAAGCTTTTTAAGTACATAAAATGTTCCTCTGTGCGGGCATCCCGGACATAAAACAGGAGGTCTTGCCGGAACAGTCTCTTCAAGTGCGTCAAATTCGTTTGAGTCTTCGCCGAAAACAGCTTTTTTAATCATAGACGGGGTATATTCACCGAGGAGTGTAAATTCTTTCTTGCCTATAACATCAATTCCGATTGATTTGCAGTAATCCTCAAAAATAGGATCAAGCTCTTCGATTACAAATACTTTTTTACATTTTGCCGCAAAATCCTTTATAAGCTTTTCGGGAAGAGGATAAACCATTCCAAGCTTTAAATAATTAACTCTGTCTCCAAGAGCCTCTTTTGCATACATATATGATATACCCGAAGAAATAATTCCGATTTCAGAATCGTTGTATTCGGCTTTATTAAATTCGCAGCTTTCAGCAAATTCAGAAAGTGCCTTAATTCTTTCCTCAACAACAACGTGACGTTTGATAGCGTTTGCCGGCATCATTACGTTTTTTCCAATGTTCTTTTCATATGGTTTAAGCTCGTATGCTTCCCTCGGAAACTCTTCTACAAGTCCCTGTGAGTGTGAAATTCTTGTAGAAAGTCTTAAGATAACAGGTGTATCGAACTTTTCACTCAAATGAAAAGCTTCCTTTGTGAATTCCTTACATTCACTGCTGTCTGATGGTTCAAGCATCATAATTTTTGAAGCCCTTGCATAATGTCTTGAATCCTGTTCGTTCTGAGAAGAGTGCATACCCGGATCATCGGCAACACAGAACACAAGACCGCCGTTTGTACCTATGTAACTTACGGTAAACATCGGATCAGCCATAACGTTCATACCAACGTGCTTCATACAAGCCATACTTCTTGCACCTGCCATGGAAGCACCGATTGCAACCTCTGCGGCAACCTTTTCGTTTGGCGCCCATTCGACATAAATTTCATCAAATTTTACTATGTTTTCAGTAATTTCAGTACTGGGAGTTCCGGGGTACGAGGATACAACGCTAACCCCTGCCTCATATGCTCCTCTGGCAACTGCCTCGTTACCAATCATAAGTTTTTTCATTAAAACAAACCTCCGTATAAATCTGTATTAGTTGTTTATCTGTGCAGCGACAAGACTTTCGCCGCAGTACATTTTCCGAAGCTTCGGTTTTTCAATCTTTCCGGTTGGGTTTCTCGGAACCTCGGTAAATATAATTCGTCTCGGTCTCTTATATTTTGGAAGTGTCTTGCAGAACGCATCCATTTCAGCCTCAGAGCATTCCATACCATCCTTAAGCTCAATAATCGCCGCAGCAATTTCACCGAGTCTCTGGTCGGGAAGTCCGATAACGGCAACGTCCTTAACCTTGGAATTTGTTCTTATAAAGTCCTCAATCTGTACAGGGTAAAGGTTTTCGCCGCCCGAAATAATTACATCCTTCTTACGGTCTACAAGATATATAAAGCCGTCTTCGTCCATTTCAGCCATATCACCTGTGTAAAGCCAGCCGTCCGATAAAACCTCGCCTGTTGCCTTTTCGTCATTATAGTAACAGGTCATAACACCCGGACCTTTGACTGCAAGCTCGCCGACCTCTCCCTGATTGACAGGTATATGGTTTTCGTCTAAAATCTGAACCTCCCAACCAAAGCCTGCTTTTCCGATTGCACCCACCTTATGCTCGTTTTCAACGCCGAGGTGAACACATCCCGGACCAATTGATTCGCTGAGTCCGTAGTTTGTGTCGTACTGATGGTTTGGGAATACCTTTTTCCATCTTTTTATAAGACTTGGAGGAACAGGCTGTGCACCTATGTGCATAAGTCTCCAATGCGAAAGGTCATATTTTGAGAGGTCAATTTCGCCGCTTTCGATTGCATCAAGTATGTCCTGTGCCCACGGCACTAAAAGCCAGACAATACTACAGGCTTCCTCGGAAGCCGCTTTTATAATCCATTCAGGCTTTATGCCTTTTAAGAGAACCGCCTTTGAACCGGAATAAAGACTTCCAAACCAGTGCATTTTTGCCCCTGTATGGTAGAGAGGGGGAATACATAAGAATACATCGTCTCTGTTTTGTCCGTGGTGACTTTGCTCGGTTCTTGCGGCATGTATAATGCTTTCGTGATTGTGAAGTATTGCCTTTGGAAAGCCCGTTGTACCTGAAGAGAAGTAAATTGCCGCATTGTCCTTTTCTTCAAGAGTGATTTGAGGGTTTTTCGGTGAACAGTATGTAACAAGCTTGTCGTAGCTCTCTGCAAAGGTGGGACAATTCTTTCCTACATAGAAAAGCTGTTTAACCTTTGGGATTGAGTCGCATATTTCCTCCACACGTCCGATAAATTCAGGTCCGAAAACAAGCACATCAGAATCTGAAAGGTCAAGACAATAGCGTATTTCTTCCGAGGTGTAGCGGTAGTTAAGAGGAACCGCAAGAGCACCTGTCTTTAAAATTCCAAAGTAAATGGGAAGCCATTCAAGACAGTTCATAAGTAAAATTGCAACCTTGTCATTCTTCTTTACGCCTCTTGAAAGAAGAAAGTTTGCAAAACAGTTTGCTTTTTCATTAAACTGTTCCCATGTAATTTCCTGTCTACCACTTTCTTCGGGATTAGGCTGAATAAGAGAATATTCCTTCCACGTCATTCTTGTTGTTTCCATAAGACTTGGTGCTATTTCAACAAGAGCGGTTTCGTCAGGATATTCTCTTGCGTTCCGTTCGAGTAAATCTGTAATAATCATTTTTAAACTCCTTATTTTATTTTTTATCAAATAATACCAAACAATATAAACCCAATTGTATTGATAGCAAAATTAGCAAACATATGTACGAGCCATAATATTATTAAGATATTCTGTTTCTTTTGAACTTCTGCCGTCATTCCAAAGTATGGCAGGTCGGATAATATTATCGTTCCTATCAAGGACTACTAAACCGTGCATTTGGCCCGCAACTGGTATTCCTTTGATTTTTTCTGCATCAACTGATGATATAAGCTCTTTTATGCCCTTTAAAAATGCGTTCCACCAATCCTTAGGTTCTTGTTCGCTCCAGCCGGATTTTGGATAGTTAACCTCGTAAGAATTTGTAACGGAATTTAAAATATTTCCTTTTTCATCTACAAGAAGCATTTTTAAAGCTGATGTTCCTAAATCTGCACCTATATAATAATTCATATATTCTCCTTTTATTCCAAGAAATCTTTTATCAACTGTAAAAATACACTACATGTCCATGTGTATGCAGGATCACAATCCCCTTTACCTGTCTGAGAATTGTAATTTTCGAAAATTCCATCTTGCCCGTTAACCATATTACAAAATCTTAATGCAATTTCTTTCGCAAGAGAAAGTTCTCCGCCTCTTCTCAACCCGTCTGTAATTAAGTAAATAACAGGTGCCCAAACTGCACCTCTCCAATATGTTGTTTCAGGAGCGTGGTGATTTCTCCAGTCATCTGCATGTTTATTGTATTTTTCACTTGTCATTGCCTCTGTAACTAAGCCATATGGTGACAAATAATCGTTTTCAACCGAAAGCTTTTCAACAAGCCTCTTAAAGCAATCTGCCGGCAACATCTCTCCCAATACAATCGGCATCAGATTTATAATTGATTTTGTTTCTACCTTTTTATGAGTGTCTGACTTTAAAGAAACAAACTCATTGCTTTGCCAGGAGTGAGCCATAAATTTATTAAAGAGATTATTTTGCTTTTCCTCCCACTCTTGTTCTTCATCTTTAAGATTTAACATATTTGCCATGCGTTTAAGGCACTTTATCTGTAAAATCAAAAATGCTGTTAAATCAGGAACTTCAACAGGCTTTCCCTCGTCAAAAACAGTAGAGTTATCGTGACCTGATTCATTGTTTAAATTATATTGACAAATACCGTCTTTATCATAATCCCTGAATTCAAACCACCATTTTGTCCATTTTTTTAGTTTAAAGTAAAACTCTGCCAATTCATTATTATTGAGCTTTACACCTGCATCTAAAAGTTTTTCAAAACACCAGCCGTGAACAGGAGGCTTGGTTTCACCTAAATTCATATTATTGGGATAAATAAAATCGGGAAGCATCCCATTTTCCTGCTGATTGTCAAAAAACACTTTAATCTGTTCCCATGAAAGAGAAGGATATGTCTTGGCAAGAGCAATAGCATTAAAGCAATGGTCCCATGCCCACACATAATGCATCCAGTTTTTAGACATAAGAACTGTATCACAAGTTATATTTCCGCAAGGTGCAACAGTTGAGTTCCATAAAATGTAAGCAGCAAGTTTTGCTGATTCTTTATATTTTTCGCAATTTGGTATTAATGGTGTTGTCCATTCTTCATACTCATTTTTAATAATATTTTCGTCAAATTCCTCAAAGCTTTCGGGAACATCCAGCTTTTCGCTTTCTATAGCAGAAATCGCGACAAACAGTTTATACTCATCTGATTTTGTTTCAAGCAAATCAGCATCAAGCTCTCCTGATGTGCAGTAGAGAGCGGTTTTCAGTCTGTCCTCCCAAAAAGAAAACAATACTTTACTTTCTTCTTTTTCTTTTATGACGCCTTCGCATACTTTTTCTATTTTTATGCCTGTTCCTTTTCCGCATATTAAAACACCGTTGCTTTTATTTAATGTGATTACTGCATTACCTTTTTTTGAACTGATTTCTATTTTCCAAGGATATGCTTTTACTTTACAATCGTCATCAATCGGGGTAATTTTAAGAAGGTTCATTTCATCCTGCCAGAAGCCGTGCATAGTTGTTACAAAAAGATCATTGCTTGTTTCTTCCTGCTTTATTGCTATGTATGAACCAAATCTGCTGAAAGGTATTTTTCTTATATTAATATCCATAATACTCTCCTCTTTATATGTTAAGTAGCTTTTTAGCATTTTGACTGTAAATTTTATTTTTTTCGTCCTCTGAAAGACCTAAAAGCTCAACCATAGACTTCTCAAAAGACTGCTTGTGCCACGGCGAGTCAGAGCCGAACAGTATTTTATTAATTCCGTGTTTTTCAATGATTTTGACGGCAGTGGGCCTTGCAATTGTTCCGTAGCCGAAAGAAATATCAAAATATACTGAAAGTCCGCATAGCTTCTTTAAAACACCTTCTGTACAGTTTTGTCCACCCCAGTGAGCCGCAATTACCGGCGATGAAAACCATTTAAGTGCATTATAAAGGTTTTCAGGCATTGCGTGATAAGGGGGAGGATAACCGTAGTCATAGCCTGCGTGAAAAACGGTGATAAGTCCAAGCTCTGAAATCTTTTTGTAAATAGGCTTCATCTTTTCATCGTCAGGGTAAAAACACTGGTATTCGGGGTGCAGCTTTATACCTTTTATACCGGCGGCTTTGAGCCGTTCAAGCTCAAACAGTGCATCAGGTGCGTCAGGATGAACCGAGCCGAAAGCAACAAGTCTGTCATCTTTATTCTGCTCGATAAGAAAGTCATTGACAGCCTTTTGCTGCTGAGGATTTGTTGCAATTCCCAAAACAACCGAAATGTCAACGCCGAACTCATCCATAGACTTTTTAAGTCCGGAGACTGTACCATCCGTCCAAGGCTCAAAGGCGGACTGTGAACTTAAAATTTTCATAGCCTTTGGTGCAAGCTTGTCTGGAAATGCGTGTGTATGAAAATCTATAATCATTTTAACCCTTCTTTTCGTTTTTGTTTTTACATTAAAATTAAGTACTTAATTTTAATGT
>JAZQLM010000204.1:0-3581 GCA_045542655.1 Clostridia bacterium
GTTTTGACGATTGTATGGAGATTGCAAAATGGCTGAAAGAGAGCTATTTGGATATTCCTGTAAGGGTGAATACTAACGGTCAGGCAAATCTTATTGCCGGTCGGGATGTAACCCCCGAAATGAAAGGTCTTGTTGACAGCATTTCTATAAGTCTGAATGCACCTGATGCAAAACGCTATGACCTTCTTTGTAAAAGTATTTACGGCGAGGCGGCATTTGATGCTATGCTTGATTTTACTAAAAAGGCATCTGAGTTTGTACCCAAAGTAACATTGAGTATCGTTGATAAGGATTTGACAAAGGAAGATATTGAAGAATGCGGCAGGATTGCAGAAAGCTGCGGAGCTTCATTCAGAGTGAGGGAATATATAGAATAAGAGGTGTTTAATATTTTAACTAACGAGATAACTATAGACAAAAAAGAATATATCAACAGCTTTTTAAAAACTCTTGACTCTGAAAATTCAGAGCTTACCTTTACTAATTTTTTCATGTGGCGTAAAAGCTATAACGTGAGATATGCAGAGGTGTCTGGCTGTCTTGTTATAATTTCCAGATACCGCAGTTTTCCATATACTGTTTATTTTCCTATTGGTGACGGAAATAAAAAGGCGGCACTTGATGAAGTGATTTCGTTTTTTAAAAATAAAAATAAGGATTTTCAGATAAGACTGTCAGGAGAAAATGAAATCGAAATGCTAAACAGCTTTTATCCGGATGAATTTGAGGTAATTGAAGATACCGACAGCTTTGACTACATCTATAATATAGATGACCTTTCAAAGCTTTCGGGGAAAAAGTATCACGCAAAACGAAATTTTATAAACCGTTTTGAAAACAGCTATAATTATTCGTATTATACTATGATGCCAAAGGACAAGGCGGACTGTGTTTCTCTGTTTGAAAAATGGTATGCAGAAAAAAAAGACAGCGTTCCGGGACTTTCTGAAAGTCACGAGGCTGTTTGCGAGCTTCTTGAAAACTGGGAAAAGCTTGATATAACGGGCGGTTGCATAAGAGTTGACGGGGAGATGGTTGCATTTTCCTTCGGAGAGCCGTTGAATAAGGAAAAGAAAACGGTGGTCATACATCTTGAGCATGCCGATACTGCTTTTGACGGAGCGTTTCCAATGATTAACAAGCAATTTTTGATAAATGAATGGAAGGATTATCGCTTTGCAAATCGTGAAGAGGATATGGGGCTTGAGGGCTTAAGAAAGGCTAAGCAATCGTATTATCCGTGCCGTATGGCGAAAAAATACTATGCTAAAGTTAAATAGTTGTCATATTTGTCCGCTTTTGCTATATAAATATAGTGAGGATATTTCAGAAAGGACAATTTCTATGCTGTTTGATACAATGTCTATAATGGCATATGCCGTTGGAATTATATTTATATATATCTTTTGTCTGATTTTTTTAAGACCGGTAAAGCTTATAGCAAAGCTTGTGATTAACATTCTTTTCGGGACGGTTTTGATATTTGTCTTTAATTATGCGGGCGGTTTTCTGGGACTTAAGCTTGGACTGAATATTTTTACATCGTCTGTCGCCGGAATACTTGGCTTGCCGGGAATTTTACTTTTACTTGCAATAAAAGTGTTTATATAAAAAACAGGTCTGTTTCATTTTCAAATGAGGCGGATCTGTTTTTTTTGCCGAAAAAAGGAATTAAATGTCTTGCGTTTTTATTTTATATAAGTTATAATGAATTCATCAAGAATATAAACGGGGTTATTATGAAAGAAATATTTCCGAATTATTATGAAAAATTCAAATGTATTGCCGGCTTATGCAGACACAGCTGTTGTATAGGCTGGGAAATCGATATTGATGAAGATACAATGGAATTATACAGCTTACTTGGCGGCGAGCTTGCAGAAAGGATAAGAGGTAGCATAGAAGGTGAGGTTCCGCACTTTGTTTTAAAAGAGGGGGAGCGTTGTCCGTTTCTTAATCAAAAGGGACTGTGCGATATTATATGTGAGCTTGGTGACGGTGCAATATGTGACATATGTTATCTACATCCAAGATTCAGTAATTTTTATGAAGATTTTACAGAAACAGGACTTGGTATTTGTTGCGAAGAAGCGGCAAGAATTATACTTACAGAGGAAGAGAAATTTTTAGTTCCATTGCCGGCGTCTGCAAAAAACAGTAAGTTTTTCAGAGAACGGAGTGAAGCTTTTGTCATTCTTCAAAACAGAAATATTACAGTACTTGAAAGATTAAAAAGGCTTGCGGAAAAATACGGCTTGAAATTTGAATTTTCAAATGAGGAGCTTTATAAGTTTTATATGTCACTTGAAAGACTTGATAAGAGCTGGGAGCATCAGCTTGTAAAGCTTAAAAATACAGAGAACACGGATATATTTGAAAGGGAGGACTTGCAGATTTTCTTTGAACAGCTCGCCTGCTATTTTATATTTCGTCACTTTGAAAGCGGTGTCGGCTTTGCACTTGTTAGCTGTTGGGTTATAGGAGAAATATGCCTTGAATGTGAAACTCTTGAACAAATGCTTGATGTTGTAAGAATGTATTCTGCAGAAATAGAATACTGCGAAGAAAATACTGAAAAAGTAAAGGCGATTTAATTGGTGAAGCTGAAAAGCCTCCCTTGCTAAAGGGAGGGGACCACCGAAGGTGGTGGAGGGATATAAATGGATAGAAAGCATAACACAGAATTAACAACAAATGCACGAATATTAAGAAAGAATATGACAAAAGAAGAGCGACACCTTTGGTATGATTTCTTGAAAAGCTATCCCGTTAGATTTTTAAGGCAAAAGGTAATTGATGATTACATAGTTGATTTTTATTGTCATAGTGCAAGGTTGATTATCGAGCTTGACGGCTCACAACATTACGAGGAAAAAGGTTTGTTAAAAGATAAAATCAGGACAGAAAGAATTGAGCAACGAAACTTGACAGTTACAAGAATACCGAACAACGAAGTTAATAGAAATTTCGAGGGAGTATGTGAGTATATTGATATGATTATAAAAGAATCCCTCCGTCAGTCTGCGACTGACACCTCCCTTTAGGCAAGGGAGGCTTTGAAAGGAAGTGCATAAATGAAAATAAGGCATATCTTGATAAATATTCTGCCATTACCTTTGTGGGTTATCTATTATTTGGCTACAATTTCAAAAAAAGAGCTGTTTATGATGCCTATCGATGATAATGCTTATTTTATAATAATTATTGCGTTTACAATATATAATCTTTTCTCAAAGAGCGTATTTGAATTTTTAGCGAGAAATCTAAGTTCAATTCTTTCCATTACAATAGGATGTTTAATAAGTGGGCAATTATATTTGAAACTTTGTTATCATATGTCAGACGAACATTATGAAGTACAAGTGATTCCTTTTGGTATTGCATTAGGTGCACTTGTAATAACTGGTATTGCTTGCGTGATTGGTTTTATTATAATAAGGAAAAAATCTAATAATTAGTCTGCCGATAAAATATTTACATATTGGGCAGGGAAATTTTGATTATGGCAACGGGATTTCCAAGTCTTTGCCGTCAGGGGTTAAGCAGTCTTGCTACGATGATGCTGAATAACTTAGCAGGTG
>JAZQLM010000205.1:0-2142 GCA_045542655.1 Clostridia bacterium
GCCTCTCTTTGCGAGGATATAAACTATTTCTGGGACGAGCCGGTTGTATACAGCCCTGTTCTCAATCTTGACAGCAATATTATCCGTGCTATGGAAAAAATGAATGAAATAGACAATATCTACGAAAGACTTCCCAAACTCGACTGCGGTTCCTGCGGTTCCCCGAGCTGCCGAAGTCTTGCTGAGGACATTGTCCGTGGCTACGCAAAAGAAACCGACTGTATTTTCGTACTTAAAGAAAAAATCAAAGGTCTTGCAGATGCAGTTGAATAGGCCTATATAAATTTTAAACAAAGAAGGTGTTTTAAAATGAAAGTAAGTGAGCTTGCCGAAAGGCTTTCTCTTACCTTAAAAGCGGGAGCAGACGGCATCCATAAAGAAGCCTCCGGCTGCTACATAGGCGATTTATTAAGCCTTGCAATGGCAAGGGTTGAAAAGGATAATGTATGGATAACCATTCAGACTAACATAAACACTATAGCCGTTGCCTCTCTCAGCGAAGCAGGCTGTATAATACTTCCCGAAGGACTTTCGCCCGACGAAAACACGGCTAAAAAGGCAGATACAGAGGGAATACCTGTTTTTTCATCGGAAAAAACCGCTTACGAACTTGCCGTTATGCTTTCGGAGTGCGGAATATGAACCAAAAATTTTATTACGACCTGCACATACATTCCTGTCTTTCCCCTTGCGGTGACAACGATATGACACCGAACAATATAGTTAATATGTCAATTCTAAAGGGACTTGACATTATTGCGGTGGCAGACCACAATTCCTGCGGAAACGTCAGAGCGGTAACCGATGCGGCAGACGGCAGAATTACCGTTATCCCTGCGATGGAGATAACTACCGCCGAGGAAGTACATATGCTCTCCCTCTTCCCCTCCATCGAGGCGGCAGAAGAAGCCGAAATTCATATAAAAAAGAATTTGCCCGACATAAAAAACCGTGCGGAAATCTTTGGAAATCAATATTTTATGGACAAAAACGACGAAATATGCGGCGAAGAAGAAAAACTGCTGGTCAGTGCTGTCAATCTCGACATTTACGAGGTGACTGATTTGGTCAGTTCTTGCGGCGGCATAGCCATTCCGGCACACATCGACCGCTCAAGCTACAGCATTATTTCAAATCTAGGTTTTATCCCTCCAGATATTTCTTTCCCCTGTGTAGAAATAACGGCTAAAAATCTTGAAAGCTTTTCTCAGGACTATAAAGATTACCGCATTATAACCAATTCGGACGCTCATTATCTTTGGGATATAAGCGAAAAAGAACGCTTTTTCGAGATTGATAACAAAATTACAGAAAATGTACTGAAAAGTTTGTTTAATTTTACATAATTTATTTTGTCGATAATACTGGATTTTTCAACGGTTTTCTGCTATAATGATTATGTGTGTTTGTAGATTTTTTAACAAGCTAATCAAAACACAAAAAATTATGAAAAAATTACTTGAGCTGCAAAAGCTTTGCGGCTTGAGTTTAATATGCTATTAAGGTAGGAGGTTTTAGAGAAAATGGAGAACAAAACAATCCCTTTCAACGGGACAAAGGAACAGGAAGAACGCCTGATGGCAGTTATCGAAAAGTATAAAGGTCAGGACGGTGCGACAATTCCGGTGCTTCACGAAGCTCAGGAGATTTACGGTTATCTTCCCTACGAAGTACAGAAGATGATTTCCGAAGGTCTTGATGTGCCGATCGCTGAAATTTACGGAATTATTACCTTTTATACTCAGTTTTCACTCAACCCGAAGGGTAAATACCAGATTGGTGTATGCCTTGGTACAGCGTGCTACGTTAAGGGTTCAGGTGACATACTTGAAAAGGTTAAGCAGATTCTTGGCATTGATGTCGGTGAATGTACACCGGACGGTAAATTCTCAATTGATGCAACACGTTGTATCGGTGCCTGTGGTCTTGCACCGGTTTTAACCGTTAACGATGACGTTTACGGAAGACTTGTTACAGACGATGTTGAAGGTATTATTAAAAAATATCAGGAAATGTAAGTCTAAATCCAGAGCGAGATTTTAAGTATTATGAGAGAAATTTCATTACACATACTCGACATTGTTCAGAATTCCATAGTTGCAGGTGCTTCACTTGTTACCGTTAAAATCACGGAAAACAGTA
>JAZQLM010000206.1:0-5223 GCA_045542655.1 Clostridia bacterium
GAAAAATATAAAAGCCTTGCTGAAGAATCGGCATTAATTCTTGAAAAAAACACTTTGCTTTCAGGACAGATAACCGAATTAAATGAAGAATATATAAAAATTTCTTCTGATTATGAAAATCAAAAGGTATTCCTTGACACCCTAAGAAGCGGTCGGGAAAATCTTGAAAATGAGCTTAAAAACATTGAAGATGAGATAAATTCAGCTGAAAGCGGTATTAAAGAGGCTGAAAGGCTTATTGATGAATCCGGTAAATTTCTTGATAATTCAAGGAATGAATTTAAAAAGCTAAACCAAGATATTAGTGAGTACGAAAAAATAATAGAAGCGATACGCAGTGAAATAATGGAGCTTAATATAACCTGCAGCACTCTTCAAAAAGACATTGAACACAATAATGAGCGTATGGGTGATGTTTCTGCTCAGCGTGACAATGTTGAAAAGGTCAATGAGGAACGTAAGTCTGAAATTGATGAGCATATAAAGAATATTAAAGAAATTGAAGGTCAGGTTGTTGCTTTTGAGGAAGCTAAAATCAATTTAACCAAGCGCTCAGAAAGTGCAAACGCTAAAATTTCAGAATTAGTTGAAAAGAAAAAAAACATAAGCGATGACCTTCGTAAAAAACAGGATTCTACAAAAGAAACAAGAGAGCAGCTATTTGCACTTACACAGCAGAAAACAAAGCTTGAAGGTAAAAAAGCAAGACTTGAAGCTGACCTTAATTCTGTATTTGACAGGCTGTGGGAAGATTACGAAGTAACATATAGCGAGGCGGAGAGCTACCTGTCTGACGGAGAGGTTATAAATCATACCGCCGCCGAAAGAAGAATAAGCAGTTTAAAGAGTGAAATTAAAAGTCTTGGTAATATTAATATTGATTCAATTGAGGGTTATAAAAGTGTTAAAGAAAGATTTGACTTTCTTACTGTACAAACCAATGACCTTGAAAAATCAAAAAAAGAACTCGAAGGCATAATTTCCGAGCTACTTGAAGTTATGCAAAAGCAATTTAAGGAGCAATTCTCGGTTATTAATAAAAACTTTAACACAGTATTTAAGGAGCTATTTGGCGGAGGAACGGCAAAGCTTGAATTATCAGATCCCGAAAATCTTCTTGAAAGTGGAATTGAAATTGAGGCTCAGCCTCCGGGTAAGAAACTGCAAAGCCTAACCTTGCTGTCAGGCGGTGAACGTGCGTTTACTGCAATAGCCTTACTTTTTGCCATACTGAATGTACGTCCGACACCATTTTGTATCCTTGATGAAATTGAGGCGGCACTTGATGATGTCAATGTATACAGGTACGCAGATTACCTGAAAAAATATTCGGGTAAAACACAGTTTATAGTTGTTACTCACAGACGAGGTACTATGGAGGCGGCAAACGTTTTATACGGTGTTACGATGCAGGAACGTGGTGTTTCGAAATTATTATCATTAAATATTGACGAGGTGGTTGAATAATGGGTTTATTTTCAAAATTAAAGGATACTTTAAGTAAAACAAAGGAATCTATCGCAAGCAGGGTAGATGATGTATTAAAAACATTTAAAAAGGTTGACGAAGAACTTTTTGAAGAGCTTGAGGAAGTTCTCATCACCGCTGACCTCGGTGTAAATACTTCTATGGATATTATTGAAAAGCTGCGTGTAGCCGCTAAAGAAAAGAAGATAACCGAAAGCAGTGAATTAACAGACGAGCTTTCGGATATACTTAAAAATATCCTTACAGACGGTGAAACTTCAAGTGAGGTTATCCTTGAGGGCAGCCCTGCTGTAATTATGGTGATCGGGGTTAATGGTGTCGGAAAAACTACTTCAATAGGTAAGCTTGCAAATATGTATAAAAATATGGGCAAAAGTGTTTTGATTGCTGCTGCGGATACATTTCGTGCCGCTGCCATAGACCAGCTTGAGGTTTGGGCTGAGCGTGCCGGTGTTCCTATAATAAGACAGCAGGAGGGCTCTGATCCTGCCGCAGTTGTTTATGATGCTGTTTCGGCAGCGAAAAACAGAAAAACTGATGTAATTCTGTGCGATACCGCCGGAAGACTTCATAATAAAAAGAATTTAATGGACGAGCTTAAAAAGATATACAGAATTTTAGATAAGGAATTGCCTTCATCAAGCAAAGAGGTTTTGCTCGTTCTTGACGCAACAACAGGACAGAATGCGGTTATGCAGGCTAAGCAGTTTAAAGAGGCGGCTGATATTACCGGAATAGTTCTTACAAAGCTTGACGGCACCGCAAAGGGAGGAATTGTCTTTTCTATTAAAAATGAATACGATATTCCGGTTAAATTTATCGGACTCGGAGAGGGTATTGATGATATTGATGCCTTTTCGCCCGAAAACTTTGTAAATGCTATTTTATCTGACAAAGAGGTTACGGATAATGATTGATGTGAAAAAATATAAATCCTCCGAAGAAAATTCAAGAGGGGTTTATAAATTTATTTGGATTTCTTTATTGGTTATTGCTTTAGTAACTTTAATTATGCGTTTCTTTTCCGAATATTATAATTTTCTGGAAATTAGCGAAGTGGGCGGTAACTATAATAATATTTTTTGGAAAAATATTGCAGTTAAATATATTCTTCAAGGTATCTCATTACTGTCGTTTTTCCTTATTTCGATGTTTTCCTTACTGTTTGCAAGGATGAATATGCGTAACACTTCAATAAACTGCGGAATTTTTATGCAAAAGAGGAATGTATTCCTTGTTTCAATTCTTGTTTCAGCTTTCTTTTCATCCGTTTTGGGCGAAAATATTGTTGAACAATATCTGATGTTTATTAATGGAGGAAAATTTGGTATAGAGGATCCTTTATTCGCTTTAGATATTGGATATTATGTTTTCAAAAGACCGTTTATTATGTCGGTTTTCAGCTCTTTTTACAGTATATGGATTATTATATCACTATTTGTTTTTGGTGTCTATTTTTCATTTATGACTGTATTTGCGAGCTATAAAGTAACTGATTTTCTTAAAATAAAGTCGATTGGTTTTCATAACGTATTTAATCTTACTGTTGTGATTATTTTAAAAGCACTCCAATATAAATTTGTCGCTGAGGATTTGCTTTTCGGAAGCTTCGGTGAGCTTTCCGGTGCAGGATATACCGATAAAATAATATGGCTTAATTACTATCGTGTTATACCATTTGTTCTGATAATAATTACCGCTTTTGTTTTATATTTTTTCAGGAAAAACAAATATAAAAATATTTTAAAGTCAATAATTATATTTCCTGCATTATGGATTTTAACAGGAATTTTTGCATTTGTTTTTCAGACAATTTTTGTTTCACCAAATGAAGTTGTAAGAGAGCAGGCAAGCATTTCTGATAATATAAAATATACTAAATTGGCGTATAATATCGAAAATACAAAAGAAATAGAGTTTGACATACAAAATAATCTATCGGCAGAGGACCTTGAAAAGAATAAAGACACCTTGGACAGTATAAGAATTATAGATATTAACTCTAATTTAACCGTTCTTAATCAGATACAGGGTATCAGAAATTATTATAAATTCAACGAAACAGATATTATTCCATACGTAATTAATGGCGAGAAAACAGCTGTTGCAATAACACCGAGGGAAATTACAAAGGAAAATCTTACCGATACATCCGATACCTATATTAACCGTACATTAAGATATACCCACGGTTTTGGTGCGGTTATTAATCCTATCAACGGGGTGTCTCCTCAGGGACATCCGGAATTTCTCATCAAGGATATACCCCCGAAATCTGTTGAGGGAATAGATAAAATAACTCAGCCGAGAATATATTTCGGAGAGCTTACAAATGATTATGTAATTGTCGGAAGCAAAAAATATAAGGAGCTTGACTACTCAGAGGGACAGGAGGATATAGAATTTACTTATGACGGTACGGCAGGAATAAATCTTTCGATTTTTAACCGCCTGTTATTCGCTTCAAAATATGGCGATTTCAGGATTTTAGTATCTAATATGTATTCATCCGAAAGCAAAATCTTGATTAACAGAAATATAACCGAAAGACTTAAGGTTGTTGCTCCGTTTTTTGAATATGACACAGATCCGTATATTATAATTGATGCTGACGGAAAACTTAAATGGATTGTTGATGCCTACACTACAACAAAATTTTTCCCGTATTCACAATATACGGGTAATATAAATTATATCCGAAATTCTGTCAAAGCTGTAATAGACGCCTATAATGGAAATGTTAAGTTTTACATCTCGGATGCAAATGATCCTATTGTCAAGGCTTACGCATCGGCATATCCGGAGCTTTTTGAAACTAAAGAGCTTCCCGATGATATAAAGGAACACATTAAATATCCGGAGCTTCTTTTCTCTGTGCAGGCGGGCATTTACTCGATGTACCATATTGACAATCCTACTGCATTTTACAATAAAAATGATATGTGGGTTATAGCACGGGAGAAATACGGAACATCGGCTGACGAAGAAAAAAACATATTGCCGTATTATAACCTTATGAAGCTTGACGGTGAAAGTGAGAATGAGCTTCTTCTTACAATACCGTATACTCTTGCGAATAAAGATAATATGGTAGCTCAGCTTGCAGTCAGAAATGAATGGGATAATTACGGTCAGCTATATGTATACAAATATCCGAAGGATATTAACGTTTACGGACCGATGCAGATTGAAAACCGTATAAATTCTGATACAGAAATTTCCTCAGCACTCACATTGTGGAGTCAAGGCGGTTCAAAGGTCATAAGGGGTAATATGATGATTGTTCCCATTAATAATTCGATATTATATATTGAACCTCTCTATATGATGTCCAACAATCAATCTGCATTACCTGAGCTTAAACAGGTTATTGTTGCGTATAATGAGAAAATTATAATGAAAAATACACTTTCAGAGGCACTTTATGCCCTGTTTGACAAGTCGGTTCCTGAAAGCTTTAAAACAGATATTTCCTTTGAACAAGATGACACTTTAAAAGAAGAAGCGGAAGAGGGGATTACCTATGAAACCGCCGCAAGGGCTGTAATCGAGAATTTTAAAGCTGTAAAAGAGGCTTCGGGAAACGGAGACTGGAATGATTTTGGTAGATATATGTCCGAACTCGAAAATGCGGTAAAAGATTTGGAAAAACAAACGAATTTACAAAATAACACCTCTCCGCAATAGCGGAGGGGTGTTTTAGCCTTTATTTTAGTTTTAAATAAAGGTCATATA
>JAZQLM010000207.1:0-5240 GCA_045542655.1 Clostridia bacterium
GTTACTGTTGATGGAATCAATGCTGCTATGAAGGCTGCTGCTTCTGAATCATTCGGTTACAACACTGATCCTATCGTTTCTTCTGACGTTATCGGAATGAAATATGGTTCATTGTTCGATGCAACTCAGACAATGGTTTGCCAGATTTCTGAAGATTTATATGAAGTACAGGTTGTTTCCTGGTATGATAACGAAAACTCATACACAAGCCAGATGGTAAGAACAATCAAATATTTCGCAGAAATCTAAGTTTTAGATAAAATTTCAAAAGGACAGCTTCGGCTGTCCTTTTTGCTTGCAGTTTTATTGTGTTTTTTGCTGTCAATATTTTTATTTTTGTATATTTTTTTACTCTTTATTTATTCTAAAAAATTTTCCCCAAAAATCGAAAATTTTAAAAAAAGCCGTATGTCATTTTATGTAAATAAAAGCCATATTGTGGGATAAAATAACCAATAATATACATTTTTAAGTCTGTTTTTAACATATTTAGCCATAAAATGGGTTTGTATTGCACAAAATATGTATTTGGTGAAATTGTAGCTGTAAACCAGATAGACAGTGCAAGTGGTGCTTTAGCAGCTGATACTTTATCAGTACCTGTAAACGGCGATTTGCTTGTAGTAGGCGAAGATGCAGCTACAAACATCGTTCTTATGTCAGGTAGTGATATAGCTACAACTGCTGATACAAAAGTTGTTGCTTTAGCTCAGGCTCCGGTAGAATATACAATCACATTTGATGTTGATGGTGTAACTTCTACTGCTACAACTGTTGAAGGCAAAGTTACAGCTCCTGCAGCTCCGACAAAAGATGGCTTTACATTCAAAGGTTGGGGAACAACTGCTAATGACGCTACTACTATAGTTGACCTTTCAACTTATGTATTTGCAGCTGATGATACTTTGTATGCTATCTTTGAAGCTAATGCTCCAACATATACAACGAATGTAATTTCAAATGTATTTGGTCAGACTGGTGCAAAAGTTATTAGATACTATGGTATAGGTGCTGGTAAAGTTGTGACAGTTGATGGTGTAACAGCTAAATCTTACACAAATCCTGTTACAGAGGAACTTGTATACATTGTTGCAATTCCTGCAAGCGAAAATGAACCTGTTGTATCTATAACAGATGGAACTTCAGAAACAATTCTGTTTGGTGATGTGAATGCCAGTGGTGCTGTAGATGCAAACGATGTAAACATTTTGACATATTCTGCAAATAATATGACAGTTTCCAGCCGTTTTGGTACAACAACTTACACTCTGCCGACGGATTTAATGGAACTTATGGTTTATGATGTAAATGCAAGTAATAATGTAGATGCGAATGATGTAAATATTCTGACATATGCTGCGAATAATATGACAGTTTCTAGCCGTTTTGGCACAACAACATACTCAGTAGAAACATTGTCTCCGCTTTTTGTCGAAGCTAGTGAATAAATATAATTTGAAAGGAAGAAAAAAATGCGTAAAATTTTACTTACAATTTTAACATTAACTTTAATTTTAGTTAGTCTTAACACTATGGTATTTGCGGCTAACGAAACCGTGTATTTTGGTGATGGAAGTGGTACAATTACAGCAACTTCTGATACTGTTGTTGTTCCGGTATATGTATCTCCAAGTGCTGAAATGATTCAGTATAAAGAGTATGGAATAGGTGGTGTAACTGTTAAATACAGTGTTACTAATGCAACCGAATCTGCTGCAGGTGTTAGTTTGACAAATTTGACAGCTAACATGGGTGCTGGTACTATTGGTTATAATGCTGTCATAGAAAGTGGAACAGCCAAAGTTTATACTGGATATACTGACAGCACACCGTTTGTAATTGCCAATATCACCGTAACAAGAACTGGTGATGCTGAAAGTAGTGTATTGTCTTTCACTAGTGCTATGATAAGTGATGGTACTTACCCTTACACCGACGTAACTTCAGGTTCTGCAGTAACAATTAGCTGGCCTTCAGCTGGTCCTACAGTATCAGATGCTACAGTAACATCAAAAGGCACAACATTAACAGACAATGCTGGTAATACATGGAAAGATGTATATGTATACGAAGTATCTGCTGAAGTAGACGGAGTAGACGGAACTCCTGATGTTCTTACATGTGCTTTAGAAGCTGTTTATGATGGCGGAACAAAAGACCTTGGCTCATATGATGTAAAGGGTTACTTTGATGGTACAGTAACATTCAGAGCTGCTATCGCTAATGTACCTTCAACCATCACAATTACAGGTCTTAATGCTGATTTTTCAATAGAATAAGATTAAATTTTCAAAATTAGAAAGGTGGAAATAAATATGAAAAAATATACACAGCCAACAGTAGAGATTACAGCCTTTGATTTTGAAGATATTATTTGTGATTCTTCATCATTAAGTGCTGAAAACTATGCAGCTAATTCAGGAACATTTAAAGCAAATCTTCCTTCAGATGTATTAGTTGTTGACGTACAGTGGTAATTTAAAAATTAACCATAAAAAAACTGAGTTTCATACGAAGCTCGGTTTTTTTGTTATATATTTTTCGGGACGATGTGGGCATCGTCCCCTACGATTGTTCCAGCATTTTTTATTTTCGGCAGGAGCAAGCCCCTGCCCTACGATTGTAGGGACGGGCGTCCCCGACCGTCCGGCTGTTTCGTTGGGTTTGGCGGTTTCCAGTAGATAATTTCACAGGAAAATGAACAAATTTTAAATTATTATGCGGATAGCTTCAATTATATTGACTTTTCTGTCGTCTTTTGGTATAATCAATGTGGTTTATTTTATACGGTCAGGAGAAAAATAAAATGACTAAAAAAGCAAAGGTAATACTGATTTTTGTTGGGATATTCTGCGTAATGCTTTCTACTTTCTTCGGGGCGATTTCTGCAAAGAGCTTATCGGGGCTTTATTTTGGTGAGGAAATAGAGCTTGCTTCTTTAGACGAGGATGAGGCAGAGAGCGTTGGCATAGTCAACATTCTTCTTTTAGGTGTTGACGAGGGCGGAATGAGAAGCGACACTATTATGCTTGCGAGTCTTAACGGAAAGACAAAAAAAGTGAATATTTTATCCATACCCCGTGACACACGAGTTCCTTTCGGCAGTAATTATTACAAGATTAACTCTGCTATCGGCATAGGTGCACAGGAGGTTGCAAAGGGCAGACTTGAGGCCCCCGAAGAGCTTACCATTCAGAAGGTTAAGCTTCTTACCGGAATGCCTGTTCATTATTTTATGACAATAGATTTTGACGCATTTATTGAGATTATTGATGTTCTTGGCGGTGTTGATTTTGAAGTACCTTTTGATATGGTATATGACGATCCTGTTCAAAATCTTCACATAAACCTTAAAAAAGGTATGCAGCATTTAGACGGAAAGAAGTCTCACGACTTTGTAAGATTCAGACAGGGTAACCCCGGCTACAAGGGTTATGCGACGGGCGACCTTGGAAGAATTGAGGCACAGCAGGCATTTATAAGAGCTCTTGCGGAGCAGAAGCTAAGACCTCAGTATCTTTTAAAGGCAACCGAAATTTTTGCGGCAATAAAGAAAAATGTCAGAACAAACTATTCTGCAAAGGATTTAATTAAGCACATAACTATAATAAAGGATATAGCAGGACTTGACATTCAGGTGCATCAGATGCCCGGAAGAACGGCTATGATTGGCGGTGGAAGTTATGTACTGTGTGATGATGCGGCTATGGCGAAGCTTGTGAGCGAGCATTTCTATCCGTCAGAGGACAGCGAAAGCACGGCTAAGTCCAAAACTGCGACTAAAGACGACAAATAAACTGTAAAAGCACGAAAATCCGTTTCAGGCGGATTCGTGCTTTTTGTTGACTTATGCAGGTTATATATGGTATAATATAATTAAGTTGGGACGTCAAAATAGTCCGGACCGCAAAAAGACTGTAATAACAAGGGATATAAGCTGCAATTTAATGTGAAATTTTCTAAAACCTTTGAATATTACGGGCGGATGTGGGCATCCGCCCCTACAAAAAATATGTAATTATATGCACAATATATGATTAATCAGGCAGCCCCAAAAACAAGGCTTTAAATTGTCGATATAAATATACTGCTTACGCAGCAAGAACAAACAAACACAGGTGATAAATTTGGAAACAGTAATAAACGTATCTCATTTGGAAAAAGTATATAAATTATATTCAAGTCCGAAGGACAGGCTCAAAGAGGCGATACTTCCTTTTGGGAAGAAGCTTCACACGGAGTTTTCTGCTCTTACGGATATAAATTTTTCCGTGAAAAAAGGCGAATCGGTAGGCATAATAGGAAAAAACGGTTCGGGTAAATCTACCCTTTTAAAAATCTTAACAGGTGTTATAACGGGCAGCGGCGGAAGTCTTGAGACAAAGGGCAGAATTGCGGCTTTAATAGAGCTTGGGGCAGGCTTTAACCCTGAATACACCGGACTTGAGAACATTTTTCTTAATGCGGCGATTATGGGCTGTCCTAAGTCGGAGACTGAAAAAAAGCTTGACAGCATTTTAAGCTTTGCAGAAATCGGTGATTTCATTAATCAGCCTGTCAAGACCTATTCAAGCGGAATGTTTGTCCGGCTTGCATTTTCGGTGGCAATTCACGTTAATCCTGATATACTTATTGTTGACGAGGCTCTTGCCGTGGGCGACTACCGCTTTCAGGCGAAGTGCTACAGTAAATTTGAGGAGCTTAAGGCGGCAGGAAAGACCGTTCTTTTTGTGTCTCACGATATAGACGCCGTAAGACGCTTCTGCACAAGGGCGATATGGCTTGACGCCTCAAGGCTTATTATGGACGGTGATGTATCAGAGGTAACCTCAAGATATATGGAATACATAACCGATCCTGAGCTTAAAAATCCCCTTGAGAAAAAGGCTTCACAGGAAAAAGCTCCTGTGGTAAAGACAGAGGAAAACACGGATTTTGAGCCGATTAACCGTTTCGGCTCGGATATTGGCTGTATAAAATCACTTAAGCTGAAGAAAAAATCCGAAATCTGCAATGATTTTTCGGTGGGTGACAGGGTTGAAATTGAGCTTGTGATTGATGTTCCAGAGTCCGTTGATACAGACGGTCTTGCGGTTTCGATGGGGCTTAAGGATAAAAACGGACTCGATATATTTGTGACCTCTACAGAGGATAAAAATATTATTATGGATAAAAAGGGCAGGGTGCATATTAAGACAGAGTTTATGAACTACTTAAACAAGGGTACATACACGGTTATT
>JAZQLM010000208.1:0-2052 GCA_045542655.1 Clostridia bacterium
ATGCACAGCCTATCGGCAACGGCAGTATCGGTGCAATGGTTTTTGGCGGAATTAAGGCAGAGAAGCTTTGTTTAAATAGCGACACTTTGTGGTCGGGCAGACCAAGTAAGATTTTTCTTGATAACGCAAATAATGCACTAAGAGAAGCACGTAGTGCCGTAATGAAGTGCGATTACAGGAAGGCTCACGACCTTTTGAATGAAAACTGTCTTGGCAAAAGGGGAGAGGTGTATCTACCTTTTGGCGATATGTATATCAATTTTTCAGGCATAGAAGGGGAGGCGGATAATTACAGCCGTACCCTTGATTTGGAAAAATCACTCCTTACTGTGAGATTTGAAGCCGGCGGTGTGAATTACAGGCGTGAATATTTTGCTTCCTGTCCGGACGGTGTTATAGTAATAAAGCTTTCGGCTGATTTGAAAGAAAATTTAACGGCTTTGACAGTCTTCCGTTTGTTGACGGAAAGGAATATAGAAAAGAGCTTGATAAAACTCTGAAAAAGGCTGAAGAAACCGGCTATAATGAGCTTTTAAAACGTCATATAAATGATTATACAACTCTTTTTGGGAGAACACGTCTGTATCTCGGTGAAAGCGGGAGAGAGGCTATGCCGACGGACGAAAGGCTTATAAAATTTGAAAAGGACGGAGATGATATAAGTCTTTATACCCTTTTGTTTGATTTTGGTCGCTATCTTGCAATATCCTCGGTAAGAGAGGGAACACAGATTGCAAATCTTCAAGGGATATGGAATGGTGAAATGAAACCGCCGTGGAGGTCTAATTTTACTCTTAATATAAATGCGGAAATGAATCAATGGCCGCTTCTTGCGTGCGGACTTGAAGATTGCTTTAAACCTTTTGTGGATTTTGTTGATGATATAAGCAGGTCGGGGGAACACGCAGCAAAAACCATTTACGGGGCAAGAGGGTTTTCTATGCCGTCAAACACGGATATATGGCTTAAGTCAACGCCAAACTTCGGAGACGCAAGATTTGCTTTCTGGGAGGGTGCTACAGGCTGGCTGTGCCGCAGTCTCTTTGAATATTATGAATATACCAAGGATATAGAGTATCTGAAAAACAGATGTTATCCCATTATGAAAAAGGCGGCATATTTTTATATTGATATTCTTTGCGACAGGGGAGACGGATATTATTCGGTTTGTCCGTCTACATCGCCTGAAAACGGGTTTATATATGAGAATGAAAAGGGCGAAAGAATAAATGCGGCAGTTGCAAAATATGCGACTATGACAGATACAATAGTTTATGATTTATTTACGAACTGTATAAAGGCGATTGATGTAATCGGCGGCGATGAAAGTGACAGGGAGTTTAAAAAACAGCTAAAGAGTCTGCTTGAAAAAATGAAGACCTTTGAAATAGGGGCAGACGGCAGACTTCTTGAGTGGAATGAGGCATTTGAGGAACAGGAAATAAACCACCGTCATGTATCGCATTTGTATGGACTTCACCCGGCAAATATGATAACGCCCGAAAAGACATCTGAGCTTGCCGAGGCTTGCCGTAAGACACTTGAAAAAAGAGGTGACGGAGGAACGGGCTGGAGTCTTGCGTGGAAGGTGAATTTTTTTGCAAGGCTGAACGAGGGCAACCACGCACTAAGGCTTATTGATATGATGCTAAGACCTGTTGACGCAAAGGAAATCTCCTATGAGGCAGACGGGGGTATATATCCTAATATGCTTGATGCACATCCGCCTTTTCAGATTGACGGAAATTTCGGTGTTGTAAGCGGAATGATTGAAATGCTTATAAGAGGGGATGAAGAGGATATAAAGCTTTTACCTGCTCTTCCCGATAAATGGAAGGATGGACGGCTTTCGGGCGTCAGAGTGAGAGGAAACAGAATATTTGATATTGAGTGGAAAAATGGAAAGCTTACGAGTGTTTCCGAAAGAGAAAAATAAAAAAGACTAATTTAAAGGGGTGTTTTTATGTTTGAAAAGATAACGCCTGAGCAGGCAGGTATATCGTCTGAAAAGGTGCTTGAATTTATGAAAATAATTGATGAGCTTTCGCCGGG
>JAZQLM010000209.1:0-1712 GCA_045542655.1 Clostridia bacterium
AATAAAGGTCATATACTTCCCTTTTTGGAACAGAAAGCTCTTCTGCAACTTTTTTTACCAAGGGCTTTCCGCTCTCTCCGGCTTCTAAGTATTTTACTATAAGTTCTTCGGGATTGGGGAGAAGCTCCTGTTTTTTTAAAGCCACATTATCAGCATCAGCACCTTCTAATATAAGAACAAATTCGCCTTTTGGGGCTTCAGTTTCGTATTTTACCACAGCCTCGCTTAATGTTGTTCTTATATATTCTTCATACTTTTTTGTAAGCTCCCGTGCAAGTGTTATTTTTCTATCACCTAAAATTTCCAGCATATCCTTTAAAGTGCTTAGGAGCTTATGAGGTGCTTCGTAAAAGATTAACGTGTGAGTGTAATACTTGATTTCCTCAAGGTGCGAAATTCTGTTCTTTTTATTGGTGGTTAAAAAGCCTTCAAAAGAAAATCTGCCTGTAGGAAGACCTGAGGCAATTAAAGCAGTAGTAAATGCACACGGTCCGGGGAGTGCTGTAACCTTAATATCATTTTCAATGCAAAGCCTGACCAAATCTTCTCCCGGATCGGAAATTGCAGGCATTCCTGCATCAGATACAAGTGCAATATTTTTGCCGTCTAGCAATTTTTTAATAAGAATATTGCCCTTCTGGACCTTATTATGTTCATAATAGCTTGTGAGAGGAACAGATATATCAAAATAGTTGAGTAGTTTAAGCGTATTTCGTGTATCCTCAGCCGCTACAAGGTCTGCTTCTTTAATTGTTTCAATAACTCTTTCAGAAATATCAGCAAGATTTCCTATCGGTGTAGGGCACAGAAATAAAGTGCCGTGCTGTATATTGTCTTTAGCTTCTATCATAAAAAGTCAACTCCTAATTATTTCTTTTGTAAATACGGTTAATTTCTTCTGTATAATTATGATTTTCGTCGTATATGTAAAGCGGCGGTTCAAGGACAAGGTTTTCTCCACCGTGTTTTGTACCCTCTATTAAAATCATTGTAGCAGTTTTCGATGGAGAAGGATGAATAAATCTCAATCTTTTTGGCTCAATCTTTTTTAATTTCATAAGCCATATTATATCTATAAGACGTTCGGGACGGTGTATTAAAGCAATTTTTCCACCCGGCTTTAAGAGCTTTTCAGCAGAAGAAATAATATTTTCCAAGTTACATAATACCTCATGCCTTGCAATTGTGATAATATCATTTTCGTTTTTTAAGCCGCTTCCGCATTTTTTATAGGGAGGGTTACAGGTTATGTAATCAACTGTTGATTTTTGAATAATAGTGTCTGCCGCACATAAATCTCCACAAACTATCTTAATTTTTTCATTAAGGTTATTATAAGCAACATTACGGCTTGCAAGTTCTGATACACATTCTTGTATTTCAATTCCTGTAAAAAATTTCCCCTCCGTCTTAGATGTCAGTAAAATAGGTATAATTCCGTTTCCTGTACAAAAATCAACGGTATAATAGCCTTTTTTTATGGATTTAGAGGCAAAGTCCGAAAGCAGAACCGCATCAACCCCAAAACAAAACCATTCAGGGTTTTGTATAAGCTTTAAATTATCAATCTGAAGGTCATCAAGCCTCTCGCCGGAATTTATCAAGTTAATATCCATATATTCTCCTTATCTGAAAATTAATGATAATCATATTATTTTTTCTTGTACATATATTATAACAGAATACTTATTCAAATTCAATAAAATATTTTT
>JAZQLM010000210.1:0-7668 GCA_045542655.1 Clostridia bacterium
CAATCTTCCTGCGATATGAATATCCAAATTTAAAAGCAAGAAAACAACCGATAATTGCTATTGCTAACAGTATTGCTAAAATAATTTCCACGTCTTACTTACGCACCTCCTTTTGTAAAAATTTGACGATTATTATTTTAAAAACAAAGAAATACATACTTAATCAAACAATTGATCATCATTTTATATACAAATTTAATAGCTTCTTACGTCAATAAAACTAAAAACACAACAATATATAAAATAACTCTATATAATTTTAATAAAAATTCACTCAAATGTCAAGTATTTTTACTAAAAAGTTATTTAATTTTTGTATTCAACTAAAAGTGGAATGTAAAAAAAATTTTTTCACTTGAATTTTGAGATTAAATATGTTACTATAAAAATGCTATAAAATACCTTTTACGGTGCGTTTAATTTGGAGGAACGTATTATGAAAATGAAAATTTCAACGGAAATAGGCTCTGCATCAAAAATAATCGGTGAAGAAAAGGCTGTAGAATACATCGCAAAAGCAGGCTTTGACGGCTGGGACTTTTCTATGTTTTCAATGTGCAGGCTTGACCACAGCTCAAAGAAATTTTTAGAAAACAACCACCCCCTTGCAGGTAGCAATTATCTTTCTTTTGCACGAAAGCTTAAACAGACAGGACTCGACAACGGAATTGTGTGTAACCAGTCACACGCACCCTTTCCAAGTTATTTCCCCGGAATAACAGATTATCTCAAAAGAGCAATTGAATGTACCGCTGAGGCAGGTGGAAAAATTTGCGTAATACATCCTGATAATAATAAAAGTGCTGAGAAAAATGCCGAGATGTATTTAGGTCTGCTCCCCTTTGCAAAACAGCATAACGTGAAAATTGCCACCGAAAATATGTGGAACTGGGACAGTGAAAAAGGTCACTCGACCTTTGCTGCCTGTGCTACGCCCGAGAGCTTTGTAAAGCATATTGATGTTGTTGGTGATGAGTTTTTAGTTGCCTGCCTTGATATAGGTCATGCGGAAATGAAAGGCTCTGAAACCTCAGCTCCCGAAATGATAAAGGCACTTTCATCACGGCTTGAAGCACTTCACATACACGATAACGACAAGCTTCACGACTCACATCAGATACCCTTTTCAATGAATATTGATTTTTCTGCGGTAGTAAAAGCACTTAAGGAAATCAACTACCGTGGCTATCTGACCTTAGAGGCGGACAGCTATTTAAACGGCCGCACAGAGGAAAATATATTTGAAGGAATTTGCGAGCTTGCAAAATCAGCAAAAAAACTCTCCGATATGTACGACAGTTTTTAATATTTTTGATATTTTAAAATTTATTTTAATAAGGTATTGACAAATCAGGATTTATGTTGTATAATATCTAACGATGTTTTATGTGAATAGATGGGCGCATAGCTCAGCTGGGAGAGCATCTGCCTTACAAGCAGAGGGTCATAGGTTCGAGCCCTATTGTGCCCACCATTTATTTTTACTTAAAACCGCATACTTATGTGGGCGCATAGCTCAGCTGGGAGAGCATTTGCCTTACAAGCAGAGGGTCATAGGTTCGAGCCCTATTGTGCCCACCACTTTTGTTTTAAGGAGAATTGACATATGCAGGTTAATTTATTATCCATTGTCAATGCCGAGGGAAGATCACTCCCGATTGATGCTGTGCTTGATTTTTCCGACAAAAATGAGTATGGAATTGATTTTTTTAAGCCCGTCTCTGTAAGCGGTGTTTTTACAAACATTGCGGGAAGCATTGAATTTTCCGGTAAGACAGAGTTTTCTGCCCGTTTTATGTGTGACCGCTGCGGTGAGTGGTTTGAAGCATCAAATAGCTTTGAGTTTTCAGAAATTCTGAAAAAGGAGCTTGACAAAGAAAATGACGGAGACGAAAATCCCGATATTATCTTCTACGAAGGGCATATCATTGACATTTCGGATATTATATTTAATAATATTTTTATGAATTTACCGTCCAAGTATTTATGCAGTGCAGACTGCAAGGGACTTTGTCCTCATTGCGGTAAAAATCTTAACCTTGAAAAATGCAGTTGTACAGATGATGTTACAGATCCGAGATTTGATATTCTTGATAAGTTTTTTAAGGATTAGTAAATTTTATTTATTAGTAAAAATTAATTGCTAAAGCGATTTTTTTATAAAATCAGAATTGAAAGAGGTGTATATAAATGGCAGTTCCAAAGAGAAAAACTTCTAAAGCAAGAAGAGATAAAAGAAGAGCAAACTGGAAATTAACTGTACCGGGCCTTGTAAAATGCTCAAAATGCGGCGAATTCGTTTTACCGCACAGAGTTTGTAAGGCTTGCGGAACTTATAAAGGTAAGGAAGTTATCAAAGTTGCTGAATAATTAAAAGGAGCATTCGCTCCTTTTTTTATTACGTGGATGTTAAAATTGTTCAGACCGCTTTGCTACAAACAAATCTCGCCACTCGACATTTATTGCCTTTTTAACGTATAATTATAGGGGCGAACTCTGCTCCGCCCCTATATCGGGGCGATGTGGGCATCGTCCCCTACGTTTTTTAGAAGCGGAAGTCTCTTTTTCCGCCATCAATTTCATAGATATATTTTTCTGCAATTCCTCTTACTTTTTCTTTCGGAATATTATTAAGCTCTTTCTTTATAAGCTCTTCGCCGATTTTCTTTGTTTCCTCGCTTGCATAGTCCTCTAAATACTCTTTAAGTGTAATAAGGGCATTCGGATGACAGCAGTTTTGTATCTGACCGTTTTTAAGGAGTGACATAAACCTGTCTCCCGTTCTTCCTTCACGGTAGCAAGCAGTACAAAAGCTTGGAATGTAGCCTATTTCCATAAGCCATTTTACAACCTCATCAAGTGTTCTCTGGTCTGAGACGTCAAACTGCTCCGTATCGGTAGGTCTTTCCTCCTCGGCATATCCACCAACGCTTGTGCGGGAGCCTCCGCTTATCTGAGAAACTCCAAGTCTTATAACCTTTTCCCTTAGCTCCTGACTTTCTCTTGTTGATATTATCATTCCTGTATACGGAACGGCAATTCTTATGATAGCACAGATTTTTGCAAAAATATCATCAGAAATTCCGTTATCAAACTGCTCCGGATTAATGTCATCAGCCTTTTTGACTCTCGGAACACTTATGGTATGCGGACCTACGCCGTGTACCGCCTCTAAATGCTCTGCGTGCATTATAAGTCCGCAAAGCTCATACTTATAAAGCTCAAGACCGAACAGAACACCAAGTCCGACATCATCAATACCGCCCTCCATTGCTCTGTCCATCGCCTCTGTATGATAGGCATAATTGTGCTTCGGACCGGTTGGATGGAGCTTTTCATAGCTCTCCTTGTGATATGTTTCCTGAAACAGAATATATGTTCCTATACCTGCCTCGTGAAGCTTTCTGTAGTTTTCAACTGTAGTAGCCGCAATATTTACATTTACTCTGCGGATAGCTCCGTTTTTATGCTTGATTGAATAAATCGTCTTAATACACTCAAGTATATACTCAATTGGATTATTTACAGGATCTTCGCCGCTTTCTATCGCCAAACGCTTATGCCCCATATCCTGAAGTGCGATTACTTCCCTTCTCACTTCCTCCTGAGTCAGCTTTTTGCGTGGAATTGTCTTATTCTGGTGATGATACGGGCAGTATACACAGCCGTTTACACAGTAATTTGAAAGATACAGCGGTGCAAACATAACAATACGGTTACCGTAAAAATCCTTCTTTATCTGCTGTGCAAGGTCGTAAATTCTGTTTATTCTCTTCTCATCCTCGCACGCAAGCAAAACCGAGGCTTCCCTATGGGTAAGTCCTTTTCTCTCAGCCGCTTTCTCTATTATACCGTCAATAAGCTCAAAATTGTTCTTATTCTCTTCCGCATAGCGAAGCGAATTTTCTATTTCCTCGTGAGAAATAAATTCTTCCGCCTTTAAAGATTTCACATCATACATAATATACCTCTTTTCTCGGTCAGACAAGTCTTTCCGGTTAAATTAGTTTGTATTTTTATCTCTTGTTAATATTTTAACATACTTTTAATATTATTTCAACAAAAATTTTCATAAATTATTTTTTCCACGCATAAGGCGACAGTAAAATAAGCATCGGGAAAATTTCCAGTCTGCCCGCCAGCATATTAAAGGTCAGAACGGCGGTTGAAAGCGGTGAATACACCGAAAAGTTCTGCGTAGGTCCGACTCCGCCAAGTCCCGGACCTATATTATTTATAGTTGCGACAACTGCCGTGAAGTTTGTTGTAAAGTCAAGATTATCAAAGCTTATAATCAGCACGGACACTGCAAAAATAATAAAATACGCAACCATGAAGGTATTCACTGCACGAACCGTTTCGTGAACAATGGGACGTGAGTTCATTGTTATTTTATGCACGCTTCTCGGATGTGCTGCTATTTTTATTTCCTTTATAAGACTTTTTACAAGGATAATAATTCTCGAAACCTTTATACCACCGCCCGTACTTCCCGCACAGGCACCGACAAACATAAGTGCCACAAGTATTGTCTTGGAAAATTCGGGCCATTTGTCAAAATCTGCCGTAGCATAGCCTGTGGTGGTAATTATCGAAGCCACCTGAAAGGCACTGTGCTTAATAGCATCTGCCAAGCCTAAAAACTTGTCAAAGGAATTTATACAAATAAGCGTAATTGCAACTAAAATTATCCCAAGATAAGTCCTTGCTTCCTCTGAACGGAGGGCAAGTCTTACCTTTCCCATAAGCAGAATGTAGTAGACCGAAAAATCCACGCCAAAGATAATCATAAATACCGTGATTACGTTCTGCTGGTACGAGGTATAATCGGCAATGCTTGAATTTTTTATTCCAAAGCCGCCTGTACCTGCCGTACCAAATGAAAGAGTTATCGCATCAAAGGCTTCCATACCGCCAAGTAAGAGCAGTATTATTTCAAGCACAGTAAAGGCAATATATATTCCGTACAGAATTTTTGCGGTTGACCTCACCTTAGGCACAAGCTTACTTACTGAAGGTCCGGGGCTTTCCGCCTTTATAAGATACATATTATCTCCGCCGGAAAGCGGCAGAAGAGCAACTAAAAAGACTAAAACACCCATTCCGCCAATCCAGTGCGTAAAGCTTCGCCAGAAAAGCAGTGACTTCGGAAGAACCTCCACATCGCTCAGAATTGAAGCACCCGTTGTTGTAAATCCTGAAACAGTTTCAAAAAGTGCATCTCCGAAGCTTTTTATATACCCCGAAATATAAAATGGTAATGCACCGAAAATACTCATAAAAATCCAGCTTAGGGCAACTATAACAAAACCTTCTCTTGCATACATAGATTTATTTTTCGGACGGCGGCAGGTCAAAAGCACCCCTGCAAGCAGACAGATTACCATACAAATCAAAAAGACCGATGCCATCTTTTCCGAATAAACCAATGCACAAATAAGAGGAAGCAGCATACACGCCGCCTCAATATTCAAAACCCAGCCGAGTGTGTTGAAAATTATTCTGTAATTCATAATTAAATCATCCTTAAAATACGTTCAACTATTTTTCAATTATATCCTTTATTTCCTTGAAGCCGGTATGTGTTGTAACAACAATAACGGTATCTCCAACAGAAATAATATCACGGCCTCTCGGCGAAATAATTTTTCCGTTATGTCCGATACAGGCAATAAGAGTATTCTTCTTCAAATTCAGATTTTCAAGCGGAATACCGAGAACAGGCGAATTTTCCTTTATCCTGAATTCAAGTGCCTCCGCCTTTCCGTCTAAAATATGGTGCATTGTCTCGATTTCACTGCCTATTGAGTTCTGCGTTGCTCTTACAAATCTTACTATATATTCTGCCGTTATATATTTCGGATAAATAGTCGTATCAAGGTCCAAGTTATTTATAACATTGTCATAGGCAATACGGTTTATCTTTGTCACAAGTTTCCCGTTTGTCTTTGTCTTTGCAAACAGCGAAAGAAGTATATTTTCCTCATCAATATTGGTAAGTGCAACAAAGGATTCTGCGTGTTCAATCCCCTCTTCAAGCAATACACGGTTATCCGTGCCGTCTGCATTTATAATGGTAGCCTTAGGAAGAAGCTCGCACAAATGCTCACACCTTTCGGGCTTTTGTTCAATAATCTTAACATTTATCCCTGTCTGTATAAGCTGATTTGCAAGGTAATACGCAGTCGCACCGCCGCCAACAATTATGGTATCTCTTACCTTATTTGTCTTTACTCCTATTTTCTTGAAAAAGTCCGTTCCGTTTCTAAGTGATGCAACAATACTGATTAAATCACCCGATTTAAGAACAAAATCACCACCGGGGATAAACACCGCACTTCCTCTCTCAACGCCGCATACCAGCACGTCACAGCCGATTTTTTGCGACATATCCGCAATTTTAAGATTATCCAGTGGGGACTCTGACGGAATTCTGAATTTTAATATCTCAATTCTGCCCTTTGCAAAGGTATCAATCTGGATTGCAGTAGGAAATCTCAAAACTCTCGCAATTTCGCTTGCCGCAGTTTGCTCTGGATTTATAATCATAGCAAGTCCTAAATCCTCTTTAAAAAGATTAAGCTCCTTGCTGTATTCAGGCTTTCTTACCCTCGCAATAGTTTTGCAGTTTCCTGCTTTTTTCGCAATAAGACAGGTAAGCAAATTAAGCTCATCAGAGCCTGTCACCGCTATCATTATATCGGTTTCCTCTATTCCAGCCTCCCTTAAAGTGTCAATGCTTGCACCGCTTCCCACAACGCCCATTATATCAAGCTTTGCAGTTATATCACTTACAACAGAGCTTTTTAAATCTATAACAGTAATATTATGCTCCTGCTCATAGCTAAGCTCCTCAGCAAGCGTCTGACCTACCTTGCCGCACCCTGCAATTATAATATTCATATTTTTCAGCCTTTCTCCGTAGTAGACATCGGATATATAATATTTCTTACATATTTGCATACATTATATGCTAAATTCGGCATAAAATCAATAGTAACTTTTAACATTTTATTATTAATATTTTTATGCTTGTTTATTTTAAACGGATTGACAAAAAATAATGATAATGATATTATAATAATGGAGATGAGGTTATGAATATTTATAAGAAATTTACAGATTTAATAGGAAATACTCCGATTATGGAGCTTGAAAATTATTCAAAGAAAAATAAGCTTGATGCAGTAATTCTCGCTAAGCTTGAATGTTTTAACCCTGCCGGAAGTATAAAGGACAGAGCCGCTTGGTCAATGATTTCAGATGCCGAGAAACATGGTAAGCTGAAAAAAGGCTCGGTTATCATTGAACCTACAAGCGGAAATACAGGAATAGGACTTGCCGCAGTTGCGGCGGCTCGTGGTTACAGAGTCATCCTTACTATGCCCGATACTATGAGCATTGAACGCCGTAAGCTGCTCAAGGCATACGGTGCAGAGGTTGTCCTTACCAATGGTGCAGATGGAATGAGAGGTGCTATCAAAAAAGCAGAGGAGCTTGCTATAGAAATTCCGGACAGCTTTATTCCGGGGCAGTTTTCCAATCCTGCAAACCCTGCCGCACACACCGAAACAACAGGTCCCGAAATCTGGAGAGACACGGACGGCAAGGTTGATATTTTTGTAGCCGGTGTCGGAACAGGCGGAACGCTTACAGGCACAAGTCGGA
>JAZQLM010000211.1:0-3112 GCA_045542655.1 Clostridia bacterium
AGAACGACATGGCTACGATCCGACTTTAAAATCTTCGCCTCGCACTGCCTCTATAGCACACTTAACCACTCCGGGGCCACTGACACCAACATTAATAACACACTCAGGCTCGCCTACTCCGTGAAAAGCTCCTGCCATAAAAGGATTGTCCTCTACGGGATTTGCAAAAACCACAAACTTTGCACAGCCGTATGAACCGCTGTCTGCGGTGAGATGTGCAGTTGTTTTTATAATCTCGCCGGCTTTTTTTACGGCGTCCATATTTATGCCTGCTTTAGTTGTAGCAACGCCGACAGAGGAGCAAACTCTCTCGGTACAGCTCAGTGCCTCAGGGATTGAGTCAAGAAAAATTAAATCGCTCTTTGTAAGGCCTTTATATACGAGGGCGGAGAAACCGCCGATAAAGTTTACGCCGACATTTGCGGCAGCCTTGTCCAGAATTTTTGCAAAGGGGACGTAGTCCTTAAGGTCGGTTGCAGCCGCTATCATAGAAATAGGTGTAACGGAAATACGCTTATTTATAATAGGTATTCCGTATTCACGGCTTATATCCTCGCCTGTTTTAACGAGGTTCTCGGCATAGTGAGTAATTTTATCATAAACCTTTGTAAGACAAGCCTCTCCGCTTGAATCAATACAGTCAAAGAGGGAAATACCCATTGTGACAGTTCTGATGTCAAGATGCTCGTCACGAATCATTTTTATGGTTTCCTGTATTTCACCGGTGTTTATCATAAGTCAAAATTCCTTTCGCTATACTATATTTTATGCACATTTTATGGTTTTAAATACATAATTTTTAAATTTTGTGCATTGAATTAAAAATGTCCTCGTGCTGAATTCTTATTTCAACACCAAGCTCACCGCCGATTTTTGCAAGCTCTTCAGAGACAGACGCAAAATCGCATTTTGAATTTTCAATATCCACAAGCATAACCATGGTAAAAAGGTCTTGCATAATTGTCTGGTTTATATCAAGTATGTTGATGTTAAAGTCTGACAGGCAGGTGCTTACCTTAGCTATTATACCTGTTCTGTCAAGTCCCATTACAGTAACGATTGCTTTCATAAAACAAACCTCCGATTATAATTATTGTTAAAATTTCTACTATATATATTATAAAATTATTATCTTTTAAAGTCAAGTAAAAAATATACAAAAAAGCCTTGAAATAATGCGAAAAAAATGATAAAATTAAAGGACTCAGAAAGAATTTTGAAAGGTCTTTTATATGTTTTTACCGGTTTCACAAAAGGATATGAAAAAAATGAATATAAAAACCCTTGATTTTGTGTATGTAATAGGGGACGCTTATGTTGACCATTCAAGCTTCGGACCGGCAATTATTTCGAGAGTGCTGGAGGCAGAGGGGCATACCGTTGGAATAATCTCACAACCCGACTGGCACAGTAAAGAAAGCTTTACAGTCCTCGGCACACCGAGACTTGGTTTTTTGGTGAGTGCAGGGAATATTGATTCTATGGTAAACAGGTATACCGCAGGGAAAAAGGTGAGAAATACCGACCTCTATTCCCCCGGCGGAAGGGCAGGGCTAAGACCTGACAGAGCTACTATTGTATATACAAACAAAATTCGTGAGGCGTTCGGAAAAAATATACCCGTTATTATAGGTGGAATTGAAGCGAGCCTCAGACGTTTTGCTCATTATGATTACTGGCAGAACAGGGTAAGACGGAATATCCTTACGGACAGCGGTGCAGACCTTCTTATTTACGGAATGGGAGAAAGACAGATTGTTGAGATTGCAGAGCTTCTTGCGGCAGGTGTTAATATAAAGGATATAAAAAATGTTTACGGGACTGCTTATCTTGAGGGAGATAGGGAAAATCTGCCCGATGATTCAGTTTTACTTCCGTCCTATGATGATGTGGTTGAGGATAAATATAAATATGCACTTATGACAAAGCTTATCTATGAGGAACAGGATTATGTCAGGGGAAAAGCACTGGTACAGCTTGACAGGGACAAATTCCTCGTGCAAAACCCACCGGCAAAGCCTCTTGATACCGCAGAGCTTGACAGAGTTTATTCGCTGCCCTATGAAAATAACTATCACCCTATGTACGAAAAAGATGGCGGTGTGCCTGCGATAGAGGAAGTGAAATTCAGTATTCAATCTTCAAGAGGCTGTTTTGGTTCGTGCAGCTTTTGTGCCCTTGCCCTGCATCAGGGACGGACGGTGACTGCAAGGAGTCATAATTCGATTGTAGAGGAAGTGCAAAAATTTACAAAGGATAAGGATTTCAAAGGCTACGTCCATGACGTGGGTGGACCTACTGCCAATTTCAGACATCCGTCCTGTGAAAAACAGCAAAAAAGCGGAGTATGTAAAAATAAGCAGTGCCTTTTTCCGACGCCCTGTAAAAATCTTGATTCTTCACATAAGGACTATCTTGAGCTTTTAAGGAAACTGAAAAAAATAGACGGTGTGAAAAAGGTGTTTGTCCGTTCGGGAATAAGGTATGACTATCTTCTTGAAGAGAAAAATGATGAGTTTTTAACAGAGCTTATAAAGGACCATATAAGCGGACAGCTTAGAGTTGCACCGGAGCATATTTCGGATAACGTCTTAAAATATATGGGTAAACCGCCCGTTTCGGTCTATAACAGATTTGTAGAAAAATTTGATGTAATAAATAAAAAACTGAAAAAAGAGCAGTATGCTGTGCCTTATCTTATGTCCTCACACCCCGGAAGCACGGTAAAGGATGCGGTGAGGCTTGCGGAATATCTAAGGGACAAGCACCTTAATCCCTTGCAAGTTCAGGACTTTTATCCTACACCCGGAAGCCTTTCAACAGCAATGTATTATACGGGTATTGATCCGAGAACTATGGAAAAGGTATATGTTCCGACCTCCTATGAGGAAAAGCAAATGCAGAGAGCCTTGCTCCAGTATAAGGATAAGAAAAATTATAAGCTGGTAAAAAAGGCACTGCTGCTGGCGGGAAGAAAGGACTTAATCGGTTATGGCGAAAAATGCCTTATAAAGCCCGATGAAAAAGAGTATAATCAACAAAAATATAATAAATCCGAGAAAACGAGAGGAGAAAACAAAAATGGCAAAAATATTAAGCGGAAAAACAGTAT
>JAZQLM010000212.1:0-4112 GCA_045542655.1 Clostridia bacterium
GAGGGATTAAGGGGCCACCACATAAAATCCCTCTTTTTTATATGTCCTCAAAAATAATTTTCATATAATCACGTCTGCCGTATAATATTCGGTATATAGATACATATTCGTTATCGGCTTTATAGAATACAAGATAATTTCCGCTCACGATAAAACGATAATCTGTATCAAACGGCACTTTAGATGACAGCAACATTCCCATATGTGGCGAATTTTTCAAACGGCTGTAATCATCAATTATACGTTTTACTATATTATTTGCGGCTACGGGACTTGATAAATCTTTTTCGATATAAGCTTTTATTTCTTTTAAGTCCTCTAATGCGGCAGGTGTAATTCTTATTTTCATTATTATACCCCCAAAGCGGATTTCACATCATCATCGGATAACCAACCGTTTTCTTTTACGGACTTTTCAGCTTCAGAGAGTTTACCCATAAGTTTAATAACCGCACGCATTTTTTCGTATTCCTCCATATCGACAATGGCATAACGACCTCTGCCGTTCTTTGTAAGGAATACCGGCTCATCAAATGAAATTTCTTTTAATACCTCTGCATAATTTCTTAAATCTGACACAGGTCTGATATTTGGCATATTAAAACCTCCTTTATTATCTGTTGTAATTATTATATCATAATTTTACGTAAAATACAACAACAAATTTAAAAAAGCACATCTGTTGCAAAGTGTGAGAATTTGCAGCGGATGTGCTTTTATTATTCTTCTTACAGATTAAATTTTGAGTATTCCGAAAACGTCAAGGATTGATGAAATCAGAATAAGAACTATACAGATAGGTGCAAAATATTTAATCACTATAACAAAGAGCTTTTTACGTTTAAACCGTGAAGAAAGCTCAACCTCCTCTATTACAGCACTTGGTTTTATCACATATCCGACAAAGAAGCAGGTGAGTAATGCCACTATCGGCATAAGCACGCTGTTACTTATAAAGTCAAAGAAGTCAAGGAATGAAAGACCGATAATCGTAATATGACTCCACACACCAAAGCCGAGAGATGACGGCAGACCTATCAAAACAGCCCCGATTAACACAACGATACAGGTAAATCTTCTTTCCCACTTAAATTTATCCTGAAAAATTGAAACAACGGTTTCCATAAGTGAAATAGATGACGTAAGTGCGGCAAACAAAACCATAATAAAGAATGCAGCACCGATAACCGTTCCACCCTTCATACTTTCAAATACTTTTGGTAAAGTTACAAACATAAGACCGGGGCCTTTGCCGAGTGCCGCCTCGTCACCGCCTGAGAAAGCAAATACCGCAGGGATAATCATAAGACCTGCAAAAAAGGCAATTCCCGTATCAAAAATTTCTATCTGAGTTACGGAGCTTTCGAGATTTACGTCCTTTTTCATATATGAACCGTAAGTAATCATAATTCCCATCGCAAGTGACATTGAATAAAAGAGCTGTCCCATTGCCGCAAGCACAGTTGTTGCCGAGAATTTTGAGAAATCAGGCTTTATGTAATATATTACGCCTTTCATTGCCCCCGGAAAACACATTGAATAGATTGCAATAACAACAGAGAGAACAACGAGCACAGGCATCATAAACTTACTTACCTTTTCAACGCCCTTTTCAACCCCAAACAAAACAACGAGTGCGGTAAGACCTATAAACACGGCAAACCACAAAACAGGTTCGCCTGTCTGTGAAATAAAGCACGTAAAATAGTCATCACCTGCCGCAAGCTGTGCGTGACCTGACACAAAGGCAACCAGATATTTAATAACCCAGCCGCCGATTACCGAATAATAAGGTAATATAATCATAGGAACAATTGACGCAAGCCAACCGATAAATGTATATTTTTCATTTAATTTACGAAAAGCACCGATAGCACTTACACCTGCTTTTCTTCCGAGTGAAATTTCGGCTGTCATAAGTGCAAAACCAAAGGTTACAGCAAGAATTAAGTAAACAAGAAGAAAAATTCCGCCTCCGTATTTTGCGGCAAGGTAAGGAAATCTCCAGATATTTCCAAGACCTACCCCAGAGCCTGCCGCCGCAAGCACAAAACCGATTTTACCGGTAAAACTGCTTCTGTTCTTTTCCATAATATCCTCCAAATAAGTGTTTTGTACTATTGTACCATAATATGTAATACTTTGTCAAATATTTTATAATGTATCAAATTTACAGGATTACAGATAATATATGTGTATTTTCATCTTGACAAAACCTGAGAATGCTGTATAATATTAGAGTTGATTACTTTTACATATTTTTGTACGGAGATGAATTTCAAATGCTCGAAAACATATTAACTGTTGGAAATCAGGTTTTAATTCTGTTTATACTTATTGCGGTTGGTTTTGTGTGCCGTAAAAGGAATATATTCAGCGATTCCGCTGTTGCAGGGCTTACAAACTTTGTACTCTATATTGTCACACCCTGCGTAATCATAAATTCCTATCTGCGTGAATACAATCCCGAAATGCTGAGCGGTCTTTTGATTACCGTTATTGCCGCCTTCATTTCATTTGCGGTAAATATTCTGATTGCACATTTCACACTTCACGACAAGGACGAAAAGAGCGAGAAGGTCATCCGCTTCGCCTCTGTTTTTTCAAACTGCGGATATATGTCTATTCCGCTCCAGAACGCCGTTCTCGGTTCTGACGGAGTTTTCTTCGGTGCGACATATATTGCGGTTTTCAATATTGTGCTTTGGACTTACGGTGTACTTTTAATGAGCGGTGACAAAAATAATATTTCGGTTAAAAAGTTTCTTATAAATCCGGGAATTATAGGAACGGCACTTGGTCTTATAGTATTTTTCTCGCCCGTTAAGCTTCCCTATGTAATCGCTGAACCTGTCAGCTATCTTGCAGCACTTAACACCCCTGTTCCGATGATGATTATAGGCTACTACCTTGCAGGCTCAAGCTTTCGCATAAAAGGTGCTTCGGTTTATCTTTCGATGTTTTTAAAGCTTATTGTATTTCCTCTTCTTATGCTTTTAGGACTTTATCTTGCAGGAATAAGAGGCGTTGTTCTTGCTTCAAGCGTTACCTCGGTAGCAGCACCTGTTGCCGCTGCTACAACTATGTTTTCCGAAAAGTTCGGCGGAAACACTCCGCTCTCTGCCTCTATGGTATCGGTCAGCACCCTGCTTTCAATTATTACAATGCCTGTTATAATCGGCATTTCTATGGCGATTTAGTTAAATATAATAAAAAGGAGATTTTGTATGAAATTTTATCCGCTTAAAATGACACCTGAATTTAAACAATATATCTGGGGCGGTGAAAACCTCAGAAAAATATACCAAAAAAACGCCCCTGAGCCTCCAGTTGCGGAAAGCTGGGAAATAAGTGCTCATCCTGACGGAATTTCGCATATTGCAAACGGCGAATATAAGGGAAAAACCATTGAAGAAATGGGCTGTCTTTTCGGTGAAGACTTTTTAGGAAAGAGTATAAAAAAAGACGAGCCGTTTCCTCTGCTCCTGAAAATTCTTGACGCCTGCGACCGTCTCTCCGTTCAGGTTCATCCTGATGATGCCTATGCTTCAAAAAACGAAAACGGCTCAAAGGGTAAAACAGAGGCTTGGTACATATTAAGTGCCGAAGAGGGTGCTTCTCTCATATACGGCTTTAAGGACGGCATAACAAAAGAAATTTTCAGAAAGGCAATCGAGGAAGGTCGCTGTGAAGAATGTTTAAACAGCGTTCCCTGTAAGGCAGGCGATGTTTTCTACATTCCATCAGGTACGGTTCACGCAGTAGGAAAGGGACTTATTATTGCAGAAATTCAGCAGTCCTCAAACACAACCTACAGAGTTTACGACTATCAAAGACGTGGAAAGGACGGAAAGCTCCGTGAGCTTCATATCGAAAAATCCCTTGATGTTGCCGATTTTTCTTCCTCTCTCGGAAACGAAAAAACTGTCGGCACAGTTGAGAAAAACGGAAACAATGAGCTTTGGCATATAATTGATAACGAATTCTTTGTATTTGAAAAAATTTGTTTAAATGAAAGCTTTGAAACAAAAACTGACGGCAGACTTCATATGCTCTTTTTTGCAGACGGCAACGCCGAAATTTCAGGCGAGAGCTTTAAAGCCGGCGACAGC
>JAZQLM010000213.1:0-2630 GCA_045542655.1 Clostridia bacterium
AATGAAAAAAATCACATCAAATATTCAGACTGCATTCAACAACACAATTTTAAATAATTCACCGGAAACGCTTGATAATGTTGTAGAAAAAATATTAAATTCAAAAAGAATAGAAATTTATGGTATATACCAATCGGGTATTGTAGCAAATAATTTTTATTATAAGCTCTTAGAACTTGGGATTTCTGCAACATTTGTAAGTGATGTTCTCACCTGTTCTGTCTCTGCTTCAATGCTGGACAGCGAATGTTTAATTATTGCAATATCCTCATCAGGAAAAACAAGTGATATAATTAATGCTGTAAAAACAGGTAAAAGCAATAAAGTCCCTGTTATATGTATAACAGCAGATATGAATTCACCTCTTGCAAGGCTTTCTGATGACGTACTTTTAGCTTCCGCAAGCGGAGCAAGTGAAACCGGTTCACCGGCAGAAATACTAATGTCTCAGCTTTTTATACTTGATTCTATATACACATATATTGAATCAAAAAAATACAAAAAAAGCAAATCGGACAGCGAACATTATTATAAATTGAAAAAAATATTGAATTCACATAATGTAAGAGAGCTTGAAATAAATAATAAGGAGAGTTAAAAAATGTTTTTAAAAAATAAAAGTGTAAGAAATGCCTTATATATAGGAAGTCTTTGCTCAATTTCGTATCTTGCGGTGTATTTTGCAAGAAATGTACTCGGTGCCGTATCGCCCCAAATGATTGCAACAGGTGAATATTCTACAGAGTATATCGGCTCGCTTTCATCAATGTATTTTATATTTTATGCAGTAGGTCAATTAATAAACGGTGCAATCGGTGATAAAATAAAGGCAAAATATATGATAAGCTTCGGCCTGATATTTGCAGGTTTCTAATTTACTATTTTACCATCTAAGAGCACTCCAATTTTCATCACTTATTGCATACGCAATGGCAGGATTTTTTCTTTGATGATATATGGTCCTATGACTAAGGTTGTTGCCGAAAATACCGAACCAAAATATGCAACAAGATGTAGTCTTGGGTATACATTTGCTTCATTTTTCGGTTCACCAATTGCCGGTATAGCTGCAACATTGATGGTTTGGAACAGGGTTTTCACCGTAAGCAGTATTTCACTTTTTGTTATGGGTTTAATTTCCTTGATTTGTTTTAACTGTCTTGAAAAAAGCGGAATAGTTAAATATCACCAGTTTGATCGGGAAAAGACCGATAAATCGAATGGTATTAAACTTCTTATTAAGCACAGAATAATTAAATTTACATTTATATCTATCATAACAGGTGTTGTAAGAACAACAATTGTTTTCTGGCTTCCTACATACTTATCACAGTATCTCGGATATTCAGCCGAAAAATCAGCGGGAATTTTTACAATCGCAACTTTATTTATTTCAGCAACAACATTTGTAGCTATTTTCTTATATGAACGTGTATTTAAACACGATATGGATAAAACTATATTTGCTTCTTTCATTTCTGCTGCATTGTCGTTTTTATTAGTATACTTAATAAAAATGCCAATTTTGAATATAATTTTATTAATCGTAGCAATAATGTCCTCAAACTCTGCAACAACAATGCTCTGGAGCAGATATTGTCCGAGTCGTCGTGATACGGGTATGGTGTCTGGTGCAACAGGTTTTCTTGATTTTGTAAGCTATATGGCAGCTTCTGCTTCCTCCGCTATTTTTGCAAATGCTGTGGCGGTAATCGGATGGGGAAATCTTATACTTGTATGGCTTGGACTTATGGTTGCAGGTATTTTAGTTTCAATCCCCTCAAAAAAATATTTAAAGGAAGATTATTCGATTATTAAATAAAAAAAATTTGGCTGTAAAAATTTTGCAGCCAAATTTTTTTATTAGCTTTTATTATTTTACTATGAGGCTCTCTCCTGACATTAACTCAGGCTTGTCAAGTCCCATCAAATCAAGCATTGTAGGAGCAAGGTCTGCAAGTCTTCCGTTTTTAAGCTGTATGCTCTTGTCTCCGATAAGAACCAGTGGAACAACGTTTGTAGTATGTGCTGTAAATGGTTCTTTATTATCATAGTCAACCATCTGGTCAGCATTTCCATGGTCAGCTGTGATAAGTGCAACTCCACCCATTTTTAATATAGCATCAACTGTTCTGCCAAGACATTTATCAACAGTCTCAACGGCTTTTACAGCAGCATCAAAATCACCTGTATGACCAACCATATCGCAGTTTGCAAAATTCAGAACTATTACATCATACTCGCCGCTTTCAATTCTTTTTACCACCTCATCAGTAACTTCAAAAGCACTCATTTCAGGCTGCATATCATATGTCGCAACCTTTGGTGAATTGATTAAAGCTCTGTCCTCGCCATCGTACACGTTCTCTACGCCTCCGTTAAAGAAGAATGTAACGTGGGCATACTTTTCGGTGTCAGCAATTCTGAGCTGTCTTAAACCTTTTTTGCTGATATATTCACCGAAAGTATCTTCGAGCTTCTGAGGCTTGAAAGCTATATCTACATTTGGCATAGAAGCGTCATACTGTGTCATACATACAAAGTATGTTTTAAAGAAATCTCTTTCAAAACCGGAAAATTCTTCATCAACGATAGTTCTTGTTATCTCTCTTGCCCTGTCAGGTCTGAAA
>JAZQLM010000214.1:0-5371 GCA_045542655.1 Clostridia bacterium
ACACAGACATCACCTTACGGAAGAGATGTAAATACAGTTGGTTACCCCGTAAAGGTTTGTGAAATGCTTTCGCAGGTTGACGGTGCGACTTATCTTGAAAGAGTTGCAGTAAATAACGTTAAAAACGTTAAAAATGCTAAAAAAGCGATTATGAAAGCATTCAAAAATCAGATTGGGGGAAAAGGCTTTTCTTTGGTAGAGGTTGTTTCAACCTGTCCGACAAACTGGGGACTTACACCTGAAAAAGCACTTGAGTGGCTTGAAGAAAATATGCTTCCGTATTATCCGCTCGGAGTATATAAAGATAAGTATAAGGATGAGAACTAAGCCGGAATTTATGGCTGTTTTGAAAGGATTGATATAAATGAACAAACAAATACTTATAGCCGGTTTTGGTGGACAGGGCATATTGTTTTCCGGTAAATTTCTTGCTTACGAGGGCTTGTTGGAGGAAAAAGAGGTTAGCTGGCTTCCTTCTTACGGTCCGGAAATGAGAGGAGGAACTGCAAGCTGTAGCATTATTATAAGTGATGATGCAATCGGTTCACCGATTGTTTCAAATCCCGATGTACTCATTGCAATGAATCTTCCGTCTCTTGATAAGTATGAGGAAACAGCAGTTAAGGGTGCTCAGATTTTTATTGACAGTTCTTTGATAGAAAGAAAAGTTGAAAGAGATGATGTTGAGGCATTTTACATACCTGCAACTCAGCTTGCTGAAAAGGAAAATCTGTCAGGTCTTGCAAATATGATAATGATTGGCTATTTTATTAAAAAGACCGGAATTATTCCGTATGAAAATGTTAGAGCAGCTATGGAAAAAGTTGTTCCTGCAAAGAAAATGAATTTACTTGAGCTTAACCTTAAGGCTGTAGAACTTGGTTATAATTATTAAAAAGACGGGTGTTTAAAAACTTTTGTTTTTAAACACCCTCATCTTTTTTATAGGTATGAAAAAATTTAAGCTTCGGGGGTTATTTCTGTCAATGTTTTAAGTTCATAAAATTTACCCCTTTTTGCAATTAATTCATCATATGTTCCGATTTCAACGCATCTTCCGTTATCCATAACAACAATCCTGTCTGCATTTCGTATGGTCGAAAGTCTGTGAGCTACTATGAATGTTGTTCTGCCCTTTATCAAATGATTAATCGCCTTTTGAACGTGATATTCAGATATGTTATCAAGTGCAGAGGTTGCTTCATCAAGTATCAGAATTTTAGGCTGACGGATAAGTGCACGGGCAATAGAAATTCTCTGTTTTTGTCCGCCTGAGAGCCTTGCTCCGTTTTCCCCTACAGGAGTATCAAGTCCTTGAGGCAGGCTTTCTGCAAATTCGTCAATATTTGAAAGCTTTATGACTTCGTTTAACTGTGCCTCTGAAACATTTGTAAGACCGTAGGTTATATTATCTTTTATTGAACCTGTAAAAAGTATACAATTTTGAGGCACAACCGATATAAAGCTTCTGTAATCTGTAAGATTGATTTCATCCATAGGCTTTCCGTCGATATATACAGAGCCTTCCGTTGCCTGTAAAAAGCCTATTATCATATTCATTACGGTGGATTTTCCCGAGCCTGAAGCACCTACAAAGGCAACGCACTCACCCGGTTCTACGGAAAGGTTAAAATCTTTAATTATACTCTCCTTTGCATCAGGATACTTAAAGCTTGCATTCTCAAATTTTACCGTTCCGTGAACATAACGAAGGCGAATTTTTCCGGCATTGTTTTCAACTTCATTTGAAAGTATGATTTCCGAGAAGGAATTAACCGAATCCATACCTTTCGTAATTTGCGGATAAATATTTATTATTCCGTTTATATTGCCTGAAATCGCATTAAAATATGACTGATATAAAACTATATCACCTACTTCAATTTCTCCTCTTACCGCAAGGAATGCTGTGAAGAAAAGACAGGAAAGACTCATAAGCTGACTTACTATCCAAGAAATAGATTCAAATCTTGCATTTATTTTATCAACGCTGAGTCCTTTTTCTCGGAGAGTGTCTATTTTTTGTTCAAGAGCTGCTATTTCTTCATTTTCAAGTCCATGTGCTTTAGTAACCGGTATCATATCAAGCATATCTGAAACTTTTGCAGAAACATTTTCGCTTTCTTTGCGGAATTTATGATTACTTGACCGCATAGAACGCTGAAAAAGCTGAATAACTAATATGTTAACCGGAATAACGAGCAAAAAGAAAACCGTTATTGCTCCGCTTTTTGATGCCGCTATTGCAAGCGGTACTAATGTGTGAAAAAAAGCCGGAACGACTGTCTTAACGATTTGGTTGCACAAAATTTCTATTGCTTCTATATCACGCATAAATTTTGACTGAATTTTTCCGCTTTCGATTTCTTTATGATATGTAATGGACAAATGCTGCAGCTTGCGTATAAACGTATTACGAAGACCTGCACTCATATCCCTGAGCTTTTTATTAAGATACTTTGAATATAAAATATGAAGCGGATAATTCTGTAAATAAAGGATAATAAGCACTATAGCGTAAATTATAAGCTTTTTAACCATTTGGGGATCATTTCGTGTAACAACATTAATTACTTCTGCAGTTATCAAAGGAATTGCCCACAATGCCGCAGATTTTATTATATAAAGAATTGATGATATAAAAATTGCAAAAGCGTTTTGCTTTAAAAGCATTTTAGGAATTGCATTCGACTGTTTTCTTCGTTCTCTATCTTCTGCTTCCTGAAATAACCGTTCATAATCAGGAATAGGATTTTTCTTATAAATTTTTGAATCCATAAATATTACCTCCAATATTTTTCGGAAAATCATTTTTTATACTTCACACTAATCCTTTATAATAAACGACGTTAAATTCTACATATCACTAACCCCAAATCCCCGACTTTTTAAAAAAGAACCTTGTATGTCAGAATTATAAGCAAAGCTCTTTATTAAATTTACCTACATTATAATAGTTTATTAAAATTTGTCAATAGACTTAACCAAATTGTAACATTAAATTTTTAAGTATTTATATGTAATATTGTTTGAAAGATTGTTAAAATTTTATTTTAGTTGCAATTGTTTGGCATTTATAGTATAATATTTTAGTATAGTTTAAGTAATGAATAAAAATATTTAGAAAGGCTACGGATAAGATGAATTTGAAAAATTTTATTGCTGATAAATTTAAAAAAGAGTATTCTACCTTTCCGGGCGGAATACACCCTAAAGATATGAAGTCTTATACGAATAAAAAGAAGATTGTGGATATAGATGCTCCTGATGTGATGGTATTTCCGATGTCACAGCACATAGGTGCACCTGCTCAGCCTTGTGTTAGCGTAGGGGATGAGGTTTTAGTCGGACAAAAGATAGGAGAGGCACAGGGCGATTTTTCTGCCAATATCCATTCCTCGGTTTCGGGAAAGGTCATATCTATCGAACCTAAACTGCATCCAAATGGTGCTATGGTTAATTCGGTCGTTATTGAAAATGACAGAAATTATACTGTGTCTACAGATTTTAAAACGATAGATGATATTTATTCGGTATCTTCAGAAGAATTGGTAGCTATTGTAAAGGAAGCAGGTATTGTAGGAATGGGCGGTGCTACATTCCCGACGCATATTAAGCTTTCACCGCCGCCGGATAAAAAAATTGATTATGTTATAATAAACGGTGCTGAATGTGAGCCGTATCTTACTTCTGACCACAGGGTAATGCTTGAGACACCGACCGAGATAATCGGCGGACTTAAGATTATAATGCAGATTTACGGACTGGATACAGGATATATTGCAATTGAAGCGAACAAGCCTGATGCAATTGAATTAATGAGAGAATACGCAGACAGGGAAAATGCAGTTAACATTAAGATTGTACCTATGGTAACAAAATATCCGCAGGGCTCTGAAAAACAGTTAATTTATGCTGTAACAAAAAGACGTGTTCCCCGTGGAAAGCTTCCTATGGATGTCGGTGTTTCGGTACATAATATAGACACCTGTGCGGCAATTTACAGAGCGGCAAATATGGGTGTTCCGCTGATAAAACGTATAGTTACTATGGGTGGAGACTGTGTTAAGGAACCGTCAAATTTCCGTGTGAGAATAGGTACGCCGATGTCTTATTTAATAGAAAAGGCAGGCGGTCTTGTTGCAGAGCCTAAAAAGGTAATTATGGGCGGACCTATGATGGGAACTGCTGTTACAAGTTTGGATGTTCCTGTTATTAAAGGAACATCCGGTGTACTTGTGCTAAGCGAGAGTAAGGTCGAGCATCTTACCGGTGAGGGTTCATGCCTTCGTTGTGGAAAGTGCGTAAAGGTATGTCCTATGAAGCTTCTTCCGAATGTTCTTAAATTACATTCGGATAATGATGATTTTGAAAATATGCAGAAGATGAATATAACAGAATGTATTGAATGTGGTTCGTGTTCATATGTCTGCCCTGCGGGACAGCATCCTGTTCAAAGTATAAGAACCGCAAAAATAAAGCTTAGGACTAAAAAGGCATAGGAGGATTAAAAGATGGATTTTTCAAATAATAAATTTGTTGTATCCCACGCACCTCATACAAAAAGCTGTGATACTACAAAAAATATGATGTTTGATGTGCTTATTGCACTTATGCCGGCATTGATAGCAGGTGTAATTGTTTTAGGCTACAGAGCAGCATTCGTTGCACTGGTCTGTGTGGCGGCATCGGTATTTTTTGAATGGCTCTGGAATAAGCTTTTAAAAAAGCCGTCAACAATAGGTGACTTGAGTGCGGCAGTTACCGGTCTTTTGATTGCACTTAATATGCCGGTGACAGTTCCGTTCTGGATAACAATTATCGGCTCATTCTTTGCTATAATAATTGTGAAACAGTTCTTTGGCGGTCTTGGAAACAACTTTATGAATCCGGCATTGGCTGCACGAGCATTTATGCTTACATCGTGGGCGAAGCCTATGACAACGTGGATAAAGCCATTTGATAAAATAGGTCTCTTTAAAAATGCTGATGTAATAAGCTCAGCCACACCTCTTTCTATAGTTAAAGAGGGGACAGGCGATGTGCTTCCTACATATATGGATTTGTTTTTAGGAAACATAGGCGGTTGTATCGGTGAAATCTCTGCACTTGCAATTTTAATAGGAGCGGGATATTTGTTTTATAGAAGAGTTATAGACTGGAAAATTCCTGTTGTGTTTATACTTACGGTTTTTGTACTTTCATATTTTGTCGGCAGGGACGGTCTGTATCAGATTTTGTCGGGAGGTCTGCTTCTTGCTGCTTTCTTTATGGCTACTGACTATGTTACAACTCCTTATACAGCAAAGGGGCAGATTATTTTTGCATTTGGCTGCGGCTTCCTTACATTTGTAATAAGAAACTGGGGCGG
>JAZQLM010000215.1:0-1583 GCA_045542655.1 Clostridia bacterium
AGCCTGCTAAAGAGGATAATCCCCTTCTCAAGGCTGAAAAGTGTATTATCACTCCCCACCTTGCATGGGCAAGCTTCGAGTCACGCTCAAGACTTATGGAAACTCTCAAGTGTAACGTAAAGGGATTTCTTGAGGGCAAGCCGGTGAATGTGGTTAATTGAGGGAATAGGGACTATTTTCAGGAAATGCCCTGCGGGCATTTGTGCCATATATAGTATTAAAGACACCGCACTTTATTGTGCAGTGTCTTTTTAATTAAGTATCTGTATTGAATTTACGCAGTCACATTTGAAATCACATTTTGTCTTTTTCATAGTTTCAAGATTTAAAAGATAGGGCTTCAGCATACCTTCACCGTCAGAAGTGAAGCAAAGAAGATATGTTTTTTCCGCACTCACAGCCGCATGGAATATATAACCGCCGTCACTAACAAAGCAGAGATCGCTCTTCTTTCCGTCGGATATACTGTATCTGTATATAAGAAAGCTTAACGGTATTTCTTTTGCCAGAAGCAATGTATCAGAATCTATAACGTCAAGGCAAAACGCCTCAGTATCAATGTGCTTTTCAAAATCACGGTTATGTACACTTATTCCGTCAGCGTCATTATAACAAAACATTGTATCGGAAAAATACACGGTTGTGTTTTCTTTAATCTGCTTCCAATAATTCACCGCCAGATTATTTAAGTCAACCTTATATAATTCAGTTTGTTTTCTGAGGATTATTTCGCCCTCCGTTTCAAAAATCTGATCAGGTATGAAATTGAGCTTTAACTCATATTCAACCGATTCATCATTATATACTCTTAAAACAGTGTTTCCTTCCTTTTCTTCAGCCGTACAGTATCCTCCGTTACCAAGCTGAAAAATATTATATATACCTTCACTCACTTCAACATATGAAAAAGAAAGGTTATCTGTATCAAGAACGCACACACAGCTGTTATATTCATCTGAGCCCTCGTCATTCTCCCATTGCTGATTAACAATCACTTTGACCTCAGGAATATCATTGTCCTCACTGTTTTTCTGCAGGAGCACAAAGCTGAAAAGCAAAGCAACAAGTAAAACAAAGAATATTAGAATTCTCTTTTTCATATGTACTCCCCTCACAAAAATCAGACTATGCCAATATTATAGCACTGCTTTCTGAAAAAACAATAATTTAAGAAAATCTTCAGTTTTTCTTAAGATTTTAGGCAAAAAAATTCTCCGCAACTTAAATTGCGGAGATGTTTTTTATTCAGAAGCTTATTCTGTGAAGCCTGACTCAACAAGTTTTACAAGCTCTTCAACAGCCTGCTCCTCATCGGGGCCGCCTGCAATGATGCGGATGTCTGTACCGCCCATGATACCGAGTGAAAGAACGCCGAGAAGGCTCTTAGCGTTTACTCTTCTCTCTTCCTTTTCAACCCAGATTGATGACTTGAATTCGTTAGCCTTCTGGATGAAGAAGGTAGCGGGACGGGCATGAAGACCTACCTGATTCTGAACTTTTACATCTTTAACAAACATATCTATTACCCCACAAAGTTGTATTTTAGTTTGGATTTCTAATATATTATACCACAAAAGTTAACT
>JAZQLM010000216.1:0-4191 GCA_045542655.1 Clostridia bacterium
AATATTTTTTAAATTGTAATTGTCATTTGTTGGTAATTATTTTTGACAATTTAAGAGTATTCGAGAGAAAAAGAGAGGAAAAGAGGAGGATTTTAAAATATCAAAGTCAAAATCGACCTTTATCAAGGTTAAAACTTTTTAAAAATATTTAAAATAAAATTATCAAGTTTGATTTTTGGAAAAAAATGTGTTAAAATATGATAGAATTTTTAATAAAGAGGTGGTTCAATGTTAAAAGGACTGAAGGATAGAAAGTTTAACATATCCTTATCAGTCAGAAAAATTGTAATGCTTGGTTTAGCAGGAGTTTTAAGTATTGCAACAGTTACAAGTTCAATCTATTCTGCTTCAAGAACAATTACAATTACTGACGGTGAAAATCCGGGCAAAAAAATTACTACTTTCAGAAGAAGTATAACTGACGTTTTGAGTGAAAACGGATTTGTGTTAAATGAAGGCGATAAGCTTAGCGTCGAGACAGACGTTAAACTCACGGACGGAATGAATATAAAAATTATGAGAGCAATAAAGGTTTCGGTTGTATCAAAGGGTGAAAAGAAGGATTACCTTACAACCAAGAGGAAAGTCGGAGAAATCCTTGCGGAGCTTGGATTATCCGCAAAGGAGTCGGACATAACAACTCCGGGCTACTATGATACAGTTGCTGAAAATACGGAAATCACTCTCATAAGAACTAAAGTAGAAGAGATTGTTTCTAAAGAAGAAATTCCTTATGAAAGTGTTGAAAAAATCAACAAATCTCTTGCGAAAGGAACGAAAAAGGTTACAAGCGAAGGCAGTGTCGGTGAGAAAGAAACTGTTTACAGAATTTCTTACGAAGACGGAGTTGAGGTTGAAAGAGTGCTTGTTTCAGAAAAGGTTATAAAAGAACCCGTAAAGAGAGTAACAGAGGTTGCTCCGAGGGTAAGAATGGATAATTACCAGATTGCTTCCGCAGGTTCAATACAAACTTCGAGAAGCGGAAACCTTTCATACAGCAAGGTTTTATCTTTTTCAGCTACTGCATACGATGCTTCAAGCTGCGGAAAAAAACCCGGGCAAAGAGGTTATGGTATCACGGCAACAGGTGCTGTTGCACAGAAAGGCGTTGTTGCAGTGGATCCATCAGTAATTCCTTTAGGTACAAAATTGTATATAGAATCTGCTGACGGAAGATATGTATACGGATATGCTGTTGCGGCAGATAAAGGAAGTGCTATAAAGGGAAATCGCATAGACTTGTGTTTTAACACCAATTCAGAGGCGATTTCTTTTGGAAGACGTCCTGTTAAGGTCTATGTTTTAAATTAAAATGTTTTTAAGGAGCTGATTTCAGCTCCTTAATTTTTTAAATTATTAAATTAATGTCATATTTTTCAAGCCAGCAGTCCAACTGTATCAGATAAGCATAAAGCTGCGGTAATGCCATCAGCTGTCCGAACCACGGTTTTGCATAGTCTGATTTTTCATTCATTAATGATATTATACTATCCTTATCAATTATACTGAAAATCCGTCTGTCACTACAGGATAATACTTCTTTTAGCTGCTCTTTAATAATTTCTTCAAAAATGGGATTATGAGTTTTAGGGTACGGGCTTTTTTTCCTTAATACAATTTCCTCAGGCAAATCCTTAGTAAAGCATTTTCTTAATAGCCCTTTCTCTCTACCGCCGTGTGCTTTAAATTCCCACGGAATATTAAACACATATTCTATCAGCTTATAATCCGCAAAGGGCATTTGAATATTTAAACCGTTTTTACAGCCTATGCGTTCACTTCTTTCTCCGAGTGAATACATAAACCAGTTAAGGTTTAAGTATGCAATTTCACGTCTTCGTTTTTCTTCTTTGCTGTCAGGATAAAATATAGGAACCTCTTTTACAGATGTATTATAAATCTTATCAATGTATTCCTTTAAGGCTTCACCTGAGAGAGTTTTTTTATTTAAGATACTTTCTCTTAAACCAATATTTTTAGACCACGGAAAGGTGTCAGAAGCAAAATCCTCGCTTCTGTGAAACCACGGATAACCTCCGAAAACTTCATCTGCACATTCACCTGACATCGCATAATCAAAGCTTTTCCCGACCTCTCTGCAAAACATAAATAGGGAGGAGTCTATGTCACCCATCCCAGGATGGTCCCTTGCAATCAGTGCTTCAGGGAGCAGCTCCTTTAAATCCTCGGATGAGATTTTAATTATCTTATGCTTTGTGCCGAAAAACTCCGACATCTTATTTATGTAGGAAATATCTGAATCGGGCTGATATTCATTAGGCTCGAAATACTCATCATTCCCCGTATATTCTATAGAAAACGTATTTAATTCTTTATATTCCTTTGCTGTAATGGCTGTAATTATGCTTGAATCAAGTCCTCCCGATAAAAAGCAGCAAAGCTTTCCTTCTTTATTTTTAATCTGTCTTTTTATAGCTTCGCAGGTCAACAAATAAACCTTGTCAACGGTATCCTCAAGACTATCCGTATGAAATGCAGATTTAAGCTCCCAATATTTATATATTTTAAACCCGTACAAGTTAAAGCTTGCAAGTGTAGCAGGTAAAAGCTCGAAAATATCCTTTAAAATCCCGTTTCCCTGTTCGACATTAGGACCTATTCCAAGTAAATGACATATTCCATCAATTGTAAGCTCCGGCTTAACCATACCCGATGCAAGAATTCCTTTTATTTCTGATGAAAACACCAATGTATCATTTATAAATGTGTAATACAGTGGCTTAATTCCAAAGCGGTCACGGGCAAGTATAAGCTCATAATTCGCCTCGTTCCAGATAGCTATGGAGAAGACGCCGTTTATATGCTTTAAAAAGGCATTTCCGCATATATGATATAAAATTAGAAGTATTTCCGCAACGCTTTCTTTCCCCGAAAAATTGTATTTTGCAGACAGATAGCTTTTTATTTCGTCAATGTTATAAATTTCTCCGTCATATACGATAGTATATTTGGTTCCGTCTAAACACAGCGACAGAGGAAGTGGCTCAATTGAAAACGCAGATAATACTGCTCTTTTACTTTTATATTCTGAAAAAGTGCCGTGTTTTCCTCTGTGCGATGCTGATAAACAGATTTTTTCACTGATACCGGAAATTTCTGATTCAGATTTTAAATTAACAATTCCTGATATTGCAGACATATAATCATCCTTTCACAAAGTATTACACTAATATTATATAAAAAAGGATTTATTTTGTGAAAAAATATATACAAAAAGAAAATAATATGTTAAAATAATACTGTCTTATATTAAATTAAGCGGTGAAAAAATGGAAAAAATATATAGTACAATTCTCTCATATCTGGTTACAGCATATGATGAAGGGAAAAAAGTGGAAAACGTTTTAAAACGTGAATTTAAGATTTCCTCCGGTTGCTTTACATATCTAAAGCTGAACGGAAAAATTTTTATTAATAATGAAACCTGCAGAAGCATAGACACTGTGAAGGCGGGAGATATAGTTTCTGCTGATATAGGCGAAAACTCAAAGACCGATATTTCAGAGTGTGATATTCCGGTAAATATTTTATTTGAGGACAGCCATATTTTAGTCGCTGAAAAACCGCCGGCACTAAGTATGCACCCGTGTATAGGCAATTATGAAACAACTTTTGCGGGTGCAATAATTAAGCACTACCGTAAAAACGGAGAAAATCTGCTTTTTCATGCAGTAAACAGACTTGATAAGGATACATCGGGTTTATGCCTTATAGCAAAAAACAGGTATTCACACAATATTTTATCATCACAGTCAAAAAGTTCTTTACTTAAAAAGGAATATAAAGCTATCGTTCACGGAAAAATAGATAAAAACGGAATAATTGATTTACCTATAGAGCGTGCTGAGGAAAGTATGATGAAGCGTATTGTCAGTGAAAACGGAAAAAATGCTGTAACTGAATTTTTTCCTGTGGTTTTTAATGATGATTATTCACTCGTAAGAATATGCCTAAAAACAGGAAGAACTCATCAGATAAGAGTACATTTTTCTCATATAGGACATCCATTGTACGGGGATTGGCTTTACGGGGACGGTGACAACGAAAAAGAATTAATTTTAAGACAAGCTCTTCATTCGTCAAAAATTTCATTTTTGCATCCAATATCAAATGAAAAAATGTGTTTTGAATCGGAAATTTATAACGATATGCAAAATTTATTAAAAAAAT
>JAZQLM010000217.1:0-2015 GCA_045542655.1 Clostridia bacterium
CTTCCGTCTGCTGTAAGCTCAATTTTTTCAATAGCTGTCTGCATCATTTTAAGATATTCAAAAGTATTTGTATCAAATAACATTCTTGAAATCTGACCGACATCAAGACCTTTTTCAATAAGCTCTGCCGCCACTCTGTGAGTTTTTGGAGTGGTGGAGGAGAACTTGAAGTTACCTGTATCGGATGCTATTGCAACGTATAGATTGTACGCAATTTCTTCGGTGATTTCTACACCCATATAGGTTAAAAGGTCATATATAACCTCTCCTGCCGCAGGAGCATCAGGCTTGACAAGCGACAGCTTTGCGTAGGGCTTGTGGGTTATGTGATGGTCAATTGCAATTGTATTTCCGGTAAAATATTCCTCAAAATCGGAAATACGAAGTATGTCGCTGGAATCGACCGAAATCTTTAAATCACAATCCTCTATATTCAGTCCTGTTTTTTCTGTTCCCTTCACATAGGTAAATTCCGAAGAGGTATAGTCATCAGTACGAAGAAAAACCTCTGCTTTTTTCCCTAAGGAAGATAGTGCAAGCTTAAGTGCGTAAGCACTTCCAAAAGCGTCACCGTCAGGATTTTTATGATTAAATATAGCTATTTTATCTGCATTTAAAATACAATTTTTAATTTGTTCAATCATTTCGGTCAACTCCGGTCATTATAATTCATTATAATTTCTTTAAAAGTTCATTAATATATGAGCCGTATGCAATAGAATCGTCGAATATAAAAGTAAATTCGGGAACCGCACGAAGCTTAACCCTGTGGGCAACCTCCTTGCGGATAAAGCCTGCGGCACGTCTTAGTGCATCGAGTGCACTTTTTTGTACCTTTTCATCGCCTAAAACACTTATATATGCTTTTGCATAGCTTAGGTCCTTGGTTACATCTACCTTTGTAACTGAAACCATCTGGGGAAGTCCCGGATCCTTAAGCTCTCTGATTATATTGCAAAGCTCTTTTCTGATTTCTTCTGAAATTCTGTCTGTTCTGTTATATGCTGGCATTAAAATCACCTTTCCCTTTCGTTTACATAAAAGGAGAGTTAAGGCATAATCTGTTCCATAACATATGCTTCTATAACGTCGCCTTCTTTTATGTCGTTAAACTTCTCAACACTCATACCACATTCATAGCCTGCGGCAACTTCCTTGACGTCATCCTTAAATCTCTTGAGTGATGCAAGCTCGCCTTCGTGGATTACAATACCGTCACGAACAACACGGATAAGACTGCCACGCTGAATTTTACCGTCAGTAACGTAAGCACCGCCGATTGTACCGATACCTGAAACCTTGAAGATGTTTCTGATTTCAAGGTGACCTGTTATTGCTTCCTTAAACTTAGGAGCAAGCATACCCTTCATAGCTGCTTCAATATCTTCAATAGCATCGTAGATAACACGGTAAAGACGAATGTCAACCTCTGATGAATCGGCAGATACTGTCGCCCCAGGTGTAGGCCTTACGTTAAAGCCAACAATGATAGCGGAGGAGGCACTTGCAAGCATAACGTCTGATTCATTTACCGCACCAACGGCACCGTGAATTACATTTACACGAACTTCTTCATTTGAAATTCTTTCAAGTGACTGCTTAACAGCTTCAACTGAACCCTGAACGTCAGCTTTTACAATTATATTAAGGTCTTTCATCTTACCTGCTTCAATCTGGTCAAAGAGGTTATCAAGAGAAATTTTCTGACTTGCTTTCTGAGCTTCCTGTTTCTGATTAAACTTTCTTGTTTCAACAACACTGCGAGCCTTTTTCTCGTCCTCAACAGCATAGAATACATCGCCGCCCTCAGGAACTTCTGAAAGACCAAGTATCTCAACAGGAATTGACGGACCTGCCTTTTTAATAGCTTTTCCCTTGTCGTCGTTCATTGCACGGACACGTCCGACTGCTGTGCCTGCAACTATAATATCACCGGTTTTAAGTGTTCCGTTCTGAACGAGAAGTGTAGCAACAGGACCTCTGCCCTTGTCAAGCTGTGCCTCGATAACAGTACC
>JAZQLM010000218.1:0-3953 GCA_045542655.1 Clostridia bacterium
AGTTATTAAGCGTTTCGATGGTATAATGCTTCGGCGGGGAGGTTTCTTTTTCCACAGGCTTAAAGCAAATATTTATTTCATCGCCTACGGAAAGAGAGGGCAGAAGCCTGTCCTTTTTGTTGTAATCATCATATTTCGTCCAGCCCTTTTGAACAATGACTGTACCCTTTAAGGAAAATTCCTCAGCACCGCCTAAGTCCACCGTTATTTCTGTTTTTTCCGCAATACAGTCCTCGGCACAGAAAACTGCCGCAAAACGTCTCATAATAGTGCTGTAAACTATGTATTCACGTTCTGAAAGCTTGTCCTTCTGCGGAATTTTATAGGTCGGAGTAAGTGCTGAGTGGGACTCAATTTTACTGTCGTCAAAAATTGTTTTTTTGGACTTAAATTCAATGTTGTAGCCAAGCTTTTTTATATTCTCGATAATTTTTTTAACCTTATCCTTTTCAGCCGTTGCAAGGTATTCCGAATTAGTTCTCGGATAGGTAACATATCCCTTTTCGTAAAGCCCCTGAACAATCTCAAGACTCTCTGCCATAGACATTTTATATTTCTTACCCAGAACATTCTGAAGCTTCGTAAGGGAATAAAGCTTACCCGGAGATACTGTGTCTTTTTTAGTCTTCTTGTTTTTTACAACAGCCGTTTTCCTGTTATATTCATCACAAAAGGCAAGAGCTTTTCGTTGCTCCTCTGCCTTAAACTTCGTTTTTGATACAAGCTCTATTTCTTCACCGTCAGTCTTTTCCTTGCTGATGATAGCGTAGTATTTTTCGGGTTTAAAATTCTTTATAGCCATATCACGGTCATAAATCGCCTTTACGATAGGGACTATAACACGTCCTACACGGAGCAGAGTTCCCGATTTTAAGGTAGCGTATCTTGTAAGATTTACCCCGTAGAGCCAGTCTATATAAGTCCGTGCAAAGCCTTCGTTTGCAAGGCTTTCGTATTCACCGCCGTCCTTCATCTGAGAAAGTCCCTCTAAAATAGTCTCCTTTGTCTGGTCGGGAAGCCAGAGCCTTTTTTGTGATTTTTCTTTATCAAGCGAATTTTCAACGCAAAGACGGACGATGATTTCCCCCTCACGGTCAGCATCGCCTGCGTTTATTATAGTGTCAACATCGTCCCTGTTACAGAGAAATTTTATAGTTTCAAACTGCTTCTTAACCCCTGTATCTACGTTTTTGTTTTTGTCACGCTTTAAAGTAAATTTAAACTTTTCGGGAAAGCAGGGGAGGTTATCCATTGTCCAACGAACCTTATCCGTACCTTCTCCGCCTGATGAGTAATCCTCAATATCGCACAGGGAAAAAAGGTGACCGAATGCCCACGTTACAATATATTCTTCATTTGATAAAAAACCATTTCCCTTTTTCATATTACCGATTGCATCGGCAATATTTCTTGCAAGACTCGGTTTTTCTGCTATTATAAGTTTAATTGCAGGTCACCTCCAGATTATCTGTAAAAAATAGGGCTGTAAAAGATTTTACAGCCCTGTATGTTATGCAATGTTATCATTTGAATCCTTTTCTGCATCAACATTTCGTCTTGTAATCTGAGCACCAAGCCCTCTTAGCTTATATTCAAAGTCCTCGTAGCCTCTGTCAATATATTTAAGATTATATACCTCGGTAACTCCGTCTGCCATAAGTCCTGCAATAACCATAGCAGCCCCTGCTCTCAGGTCAGTGGAAGAAACAGGTGAGCCTGTAAGCCTTGCCGGACCTTCAACTACTGCGATTTTACCATCAACACTTATGCTTGCACCCATTCTTACAAGCTCGTCTACATATTTAAAACGATTGTCCCATACATTTTCTGTAACAATGCTTGTACCCTCAGCCTTTGTAAGAAGTGTAAGCATCTGTGGCTGGAGGTCTGTCGGAAAACCGGGGTATGGCATAGTTTTTACATTTGCCTTTTTTATGATTCCGTTTCCTTTGACACGAACAACATCGTCAAATTCCTCAACGGTAAAGCCCATTTCCATAAGCTTTGCGGAAATAGAGTCAAGATGCTTCGGAATAACATTTTTAATATATACATCACCATTTGTAGCCGCTGCAGCAATCATAAATGTGCCGGCTTCAATCTGGTCGGGAATAACAGAGTAGCTTCCGCCGTGAAGGGCTTCCACACCCTTTATTTTAATTATGTTTGTACCTGCACCCTTTATATTTGCACCCATCGAGTTAAGGAAGTTCGCAACGTCAACGATATGCGGTTCACGGGCGGCATTTTCGATTATGGTTGTACCCTCTGCAAGACAGGAGGCAAGCATAATATTTATTGTAGCACCCACCGATACCTGATCCATATAGACAGATGCACCGGTAAGCCTTTCTGCCTTTATTTCCACAAGACCGTATTCAACGGTGTAGGATGCACCGAGAGCCTCAAAGCCTTTTAAATGAAGGTCAATGGGACGAACGCCGAAGTCACAGCCGCCGGGGGGAGCAACTCTTGCGTGCTTAAATCTTCCAAGCAAGGCTCCCATAAGATATGAGGATGCCCTGATTTTACCAACCATTTCGTAAGGTGCTTCAAATTTTGAAAGGTCTGTGCAGTCGGTATAGAGTGTTCCGTCGTCTTTAAGCTCCGCTTTTCCACCGAGCTGTCTGATTATATCTATCAAAACATATGTGTCCGAAACCCGTGGCACATTTTCGATTATACACTCACCTTTAACCATAATTGCGGCAACTATAAGGGCAACAGCCGAGTTTTTCGCTCCGCTGATTTCTACCTCGCCTTCGAGTTTTGCACCGCCTAAAATAACATATTTTTCCATATAAGCACCTGTTTCCTTATTTTTTACACAAATAAAATCTCAGACAATATTTGCGGGTTTTGGACAGTATTTTACAGCTCCTGCTGATATTTTCACCTTTCCGTTAGTAAAATCGGTCATATATTCAATAAAGCTCTTTGTCTCATTTTCGGGAACGAAAAGCGACAGCGAAACCTTATCTGTGTAGTCAGGCTCACAAATGTCATAGCCAAACTCAGCTATCTTGCTCTGGATTTTTCCGAGCTGTGTGTAGTCGCATTCTATATTAATTTCCGTACATTCCGACATTTCAATGGGGTGGGAGGCTATAATGCCTTCTTTTGCCGCTTTTGTATATGCACGCACCAAACCGCCCGTACCAAGTAAAATTCCGCCGAAATACCTCGTCACAACAACGATAATATCCGAAATCCCTGCTTTTTTTATCATATCAATAACAGGAAGTCCGGCAGTCTGTGCCGGTTCGCCGTCGTCGCTGTAACGTGATGTGGAATTTTCCCTGAGACAGTACGCATACACATTATGCCTTGCATCGGAATATTTCTTACGCATTTCGTTTAGAAATTCCAAAGCTTCCTCTTCGGTTGTGACTGGCTTTACGTTTGCAATGAAACGTGAACGCTTTTCCACAATTTCCTCAGAGGCTTGTCTTGATACGGTTATATATTTATCGCTCATTTTTATTCCCTGATTATAGTATTCCCCTGCTTAGGGATATTTTATATACCGATTTTAGTATATAATATAATTTTTCGCCTGTCAATATTTTTTCCAAAAATAAACAGAAAAATTAAATACGTCTGCCTAAAATTTCGCTTTTTTCTCTGCGGTAAACCTCAAACGTATCATTCTCAAGCGAGCTGCGGATTTCAGCCAAAAGATTATTGTAAAAGTGCAGGTTATGAATTACCGCAAGTCTGAGAGCAAGAATTTCATTCGCCTTAAAAAGGTGTCTTAAATACCCCTTTGAGAAGTTACGGCAGGTGTGACAGGTGCAGTTTTCGTCTAACGGCGAAGAATCCGTCTCGTATTTTGCGTTGTTTATGTTTACAATGCCCTTTGATGTGAAAAGTGTGCCGTGACGTGCGTTTCTTGAGGGCATTACACAATCGAAAAAGTCAATCCCACGGTATACACCCTCAATAATATTAAG
>JAZQLM010000219.1:0-2836 GCA_045542655.1 Clostridia bacterium
TCAATTTCTTCTTTAAAATAAATCGGTTTTCTGCTTATTTCGTTTTTTCCGCTTTTCATAACATTTTACCCGTTTAATGATAAAATCCGCAAATCAATAAAAAGTTGATTTGCGGATTTTATACAAATATCAATCAATCTGCAGCTTACTGACCGTTAGCTAAGTCCTGTTCGTACTTCTTGATCATCTTCTTTACCATCTGACCACCGATAGAACCTGCCTGTCTTGAAGTAAGCTCGCCGTTGTAACCATCTTTAAGCTGAACACCAACTTCGTTTGCAGCTTCCATCTTAAATCTGTTCATTGCTGACTTTGCTTCAGGAACCATTGTCTTGTTGTTTCTTGAATTGTTTGACATTTTAAATTCACCTCCCTTTTGTCTCAGAAAAACAATTTATAATGTTTATCTGTCTACGCTAATATTTTAACCGCTTATGTGTTTAATACACATTGTAAAATTTTCTAATTCTAACAGAATTATAATTTTTCGGGTTGACATTTTTCGCATATTAAGATATCATATATACATCAAAATACAAAGGAGAAGGTAACTATGCGAAAAAAGCTTGCTGAGATTTCATCATTTGAAACAGTGCTGTGCCTTTTTGTTGTTATGATACACGTTTTATCTGACTGCATCAGCCGTCTTCCCAGTCCGTCATTCTGGTCGGGCGTTGCATTTATTTTTTCACGGATGCTTACCTTTGTTGTTCCTGCATTTATTATGTCATCGGGTATTAAATTTGCTCATATATATTCAAACGGCGAATTCAGATATTTTTCATTTTTAAAAAGACGTGTTACAAAAATATATATTCCGTATCTTATTATTGCAACAATATACTATCTATATTTTGTATACCACAGACATTATTTTGATTTCAGCTGGCTTGCCCTTGGCAGATACCTTGCACTTGGTACAATCGCTGCACCGTTTTATTTCATTATTATTATAATGCAGCTTTACATCCTTGCTCCGCTGACCTTGGGATTTTGCAAAAATATAACACCTGTCTTCGGTGTTATACTTGCTGCTGTTATTACAATTTTATCCAAATACCTGATGCTTGACTTTAAGTATTCTGACAGAATATTTCTTGTTTATTTTGTGTACTGGATAATGGGCTGTTATATCGGTCTTAACTTTGATATGAATTTAGAAAATTTAAGGCAAAAAAAGCTGCCCCTGATAATTGCAGGTCTTGTGCTTACCATTCTTTATCCTGTTGCTGCATATCTTGAATTTTTAGGAATTTTTCATTCCTTCTATACCGAAATCCTGAAAATTCTTTTTGCATCATTTGCCTCCATTATGTGGCTGGTTCTTATGCCAAGATATCATCACGAGGGAGCGGACATACTTTCGCCGGCTACGTTTTATATTTACCTGATACACTGCCTTGTTATATTTGAGGCCGAGCACATAATGGAAAAGCTGAGTATTACCTCAGTTCCGCAACGATTTTTTATAATATTTTTCTCAGCATATATAGTATCAATTATTTTATCGGTATTATATTCTCAGATTAAAATCAAGTTATTCCGTTGAATACAAAAAGCTGATTAAAAGTCGAAATGCCTTTTAATCAGCTTTTTATTGTAATTTATATTGTTTCAATTTTTATCAGGTTGGTGTTTCCGGATTCGCCGTTGGTATTTCCTCCGGTGATTATTATTTTGTCATCCTTTACAAGATTAAAAACTTCAGCTGCGGTCTTCTTTGCAACATAAAACAATACTTCAGTTGACGGATATGCCTCAACCTTAACCGGAGTTACGCCCCACGAAAGTGCAAGCTTTCGCCACGCTCTTTCGTTTGTTGTAAGACCGATAATATCAACTGCCGGTCTGAAACGAGATACCATTCTTGCCGTCATTCCCGAATGTGAACACACAACAACCGCCTTTGCCTGCAAATCTGTTGCCATACCGCAGGTGGAGTGGGAAATTGAGTCGATAGTGTTCTTTATTATAAAGCTGTTATTTTTAAAACGCTTGTCATAATGTATATTTTGTTCGGTTTCAGCAGTAATTCTTGCCATTGCTTCAACTGTTTCAACCGGATATTTTCCTGCGGCAGTTTCGCCTGAAAGCATAACAGCACTTGAACCGTCATAAACAGCATTGGCAACATCGGAAATCTCTGCACGGGTCGGTCGTGGATTATATATCATAGATTCAAGCATTTCGGTTGCTGTTATAATACGCTTTCCAAGCAAACGACATTTGGTTATTAAATGTTTCTGTATTGCCGGAAGTTTTTCATAGGCAATTTCAACACCCATATCGCCTCTGCCTATCATTATGCCCGAGCATTCGCTGCATATTTCTTCAATGTTGTCAATTCCCGCCTGATTTTCAATTTTTGCAATCAGCTCCACATCGGGATTTCCGTTTTTTCTCAGAAATTCTTTAACATCAAGTAAATCCTGTCTGTATGAAACAAAAGAACAGGCAATAAAGTCAACACCATTCTCGATACCGAATAAGAGGTCTGACTTGTCCTGCTCAGACAAATAGTCCTGCTTTAAAACCTTGTTGGGAAAGCTCATACTCTTTCTGTTTGAAATTTCTCCGCCGACGTCAACACGGCAGTGTATGTCGGTATCTGTCACGCTTTCGACGGTAAATACCACAAGACCGTTGTTAAGGAGTATTCTGTCCCCGGGAGCCATATCAGAGGGGAGCCCCTTATAGCTTACCGAAACTCTTGTGTTGTCTCCTTCTATATCCTCGGTGGTGAAGGTGAACTTGTCGTTTTCATTAAGATATATCTTCCCTTCGGCAAAGGTCTTTATTCTGAACTCGGGCCCCTTGGTGTCGAGGAGGATAGCGA
>JAZQLM010000220.1:0-4152 GCA_045542655.1 Clostridia bacterium
TTTTATGTTTGAAAAGATAACGCCTGAGCAGGCAGGTATATCGTCTGAAAAGGTGCTTGAATTTATGAAAATAATTGATGAGCTTTCGCCGGGGACTCACAGCGTGATTATGGCAAAGGACAAAAAGATATTTTTTGAGTGTTATTATGCTCCGTTTAATAAGGATTTTAAGCACAGTATGTATTCGGTAACGAAAAGCTTTATGTCGGTTGCAATAGGCATGCTTATTGATGACGGAAAGCTTTCATTAAAGGACAGATTTGCAGATTTATACCCTGAATATATGGGCGAAAATGACAGTGAATTGCTTGCAGAGCTTACGGTAGAGGATATGCTGAGAATGGAGACTGCTTCATCTAAGGATATATTCTGGTTTGTGGAAAATACAAAAGACCGATGTGAAATGTATGCAAGGACTGCCTGTGATAAAATTCCGGGGACTTTATTTGATTATGACAGTCCGGCATCTTTTATGCTTGGGACACTTGTTGAGAGAATCACGGGAAAGACATTTTTTGAATTTTTAAAAGAGAGGGTGCTGGACGAAATAGGTTTTTCAAAGGATTCGTACTGTCTTAGCGTTCCGGGTGGATATGCCTTTTCGGATTCGGGAATTATGTGTACAACCCGTGATATGCTTACCTTTGCCCAGTTTGTGATGAATATGGGGGTTTGGAACGGGAAAAGATATGTCAGTGAAGAATATATGAGAGCGGCAACTAAAAAGCAGGTTGATAACGATTCGATGGGACTTAAAAATTACGATTGCTGTGGCTATGGCTATCAGATTTGGATAGGTCCTGAGGATACCTTCTTCTTTAATGGAATGGGCGGTCAGCTTGCAATCTGTTCTCCAAAGCATAATTTTGTTCTTGCGATTAATGCCGATACACAGGGAAATCCCTCGGCTAAGCAGGCGGTGTACCATGCACTTTTGCACCATATAATAAGGAATTTTTCAGAGCCTTTAAAAGAGAATAAAAAAGCGAATACTGAGCTTGAAAAATATGCGTCCGAGTGCAGACTTTACTTTCTTGAGGGAGTAACAGAAAGCAGTTTTTCGGAAAAGATTAATAATGTTACATATGTTTTAGGCGAAAATCCTGTGAAGATAGAAAAAATACGCTTTAATTTCTATGAAAAATACGGCGTACTTACATATAGCAATTTAACAGGTGAAAAACAGCTGAAATTCGGACTCGGGTACAATGAATTTTCAAAATTCCCCGAAGAGGGATATTCTGATTTGGTCGGAGGGCAAGCTGCGGAGGGGAATAAATACGAATGTGCTTGTTCTGCTGTATGGACAGAGCCTGAAAAGCTTAAAATTAAGGTTCAGATAATTGACAAGTATTTTGGAAATGCAACTATGACCTTTGGTTTTAAGGACAGCCGTGTAGGAATTTGTATGACAAAAACGGCTGAAAACTTTTTATGCGAGTATGAGGGAGTTGCAACGGGAAAAGCCTGTGTGTGATGAGTATACCAAAAGTGTATATGATGTATAGTAATTTAAAAAGGGATGTTGCATTAAACATCCCTTTTTAAAACTACGTTAAAATCTTATTTTTTTAAGCTTTCAAAATATTTCTGAATTTTAAGTGCGTTTTCGTGAGTATAAATTTTCTTCTCATCATCTTTTTCGTTTTCGTAAAGCTTTTTAACAGTCCAGAAAACCTCGGCATCATCAGAAAGAGAAAGCATCTCTTTTATTTCGGGAATATCACTTATCAGAATAAAGCCTTCAAAACATTCTGTATAGCCTTTTTCAAGCATTTCACGGTAGGTTTTATCCGCAATATATCCCATCGAATCGCCTGCCGCAAGCTCTGCCTGAAGCTTCATAACGACTGCCTGTATCTGTTCGGAAAATTCATTTGGATTTGCAAAACACGAGGCTATAAAAACATCGGTCTGACCGTTTAAGTTAACGTCATCAACATTCTTTTTCAGTTCCTCGGTGAGCTTCGTTATACTCTCTTCTGATATTGGAGTCGCACTGTAGTAAGATAATCTTAAATCATAGTCAATTCTCCTTGCACATTCAACCGCAGTAAAGATAATTAAAAATGCAGCGATAATACCGACAATAACGTGTATTCTGTAATAATACCAGAAATTTATCCATTTATCCTTTTTGCCGAGCTGCTTCATTTGCTCTCTTGCTTCTCTTGCCTGTTTATCCATAAGTAATACCTCTTTTAAACAACCTGTCTATTTAACAAATTATATCTATTTACCTATTTCAAGGATTTTGAGCTGAATAACACCGCCGGGAGTTTCAACGTCAATTACATCACCTGTTTTTTTGCCGATAAGCGCTCTGCCGATAGGTGATTCGTCAGAAATCTTTCCATTGTCCGGATCGGCCTCGGTAGAACCAACCACGCTGTATGATACCTCTTCGTCAAAATCGAAATCATAGAGCTTAAGCTTTGTTCCCACACTTACAACATCAAGAGCTAAATCGGAGTTGTCTATCACTCTTGCGTGTTTAAGCATTTTTTCAATTTCAACGATACGAAGCTCAACCTTTGCCTGCTCGTCCTTTGCTTCATCGTATTCGGAGTTTTCCGAAAGGTCACCAAAGCCTCTTGCGTGCTTTATTTTTTCAGCAACCTCTTTTCTCTTTTGTGTCTTTAAATATTCAAGCTCTTCTTCGAGCTTTTTAAGTCCTTCGTCAGTAAGTAAAACTTCCTTATTTCCCATAATAGAAAACCTCAACCTTTCAAATATATTACTTTAAAAATGTAGTACAAATTTTTATTCTGTCAATCTGCATAAATTATATTATATAACATTTTAAGCACTTTTGTCAACCGCTTTTTAGTAAACCTTTTATTAATAATTTATTAAGAAATTTAAAATGGCTTTTTCAAAACAAATACAAGACGTTCACTTTCTTTTGCAGGCTTGTTAAATGAAAGTCCGTCGTATATACCAAGAATTTCAAGCCCGGATTTTTCTGCACAAATTTTGATTTCGTCTATGCTGTATGCACGTTCGGACTGATATTCGTCAAAGCGTTTGTATGTGAGACCGTCTTTTACAAAGAAGTTAAGCTCAAAATCACATATTCTGCTCTCTTCATCATAAAAATTTTGCCACACATAATAAATTCCGTCCTCGTCATATACATATGTGTTATTTCCGAGGATATTCCTGAGCTTATGTTCGGAATTAATATCAAATACGAAAAGTCCGTCAGGATTAAGGTAGTTAGAGCAAAGCTTCATCATATTGAGAAGACCGTCGTCCTCGGTTATATAATTCACGCTGTCTAAAGAAGAAATTATTGCATCAACCGTGCCGTAAAGCTCAAAGTCGGTCATATCCTGATTAAGAAAAAGTATATTTTCTCCGTCATTTTCCGCTTTTGCCCTTGCAATATCAAGCATTTCGCAGGATAAATCAATGCCAATCATATCATATCCCATTTTTGCAAGGCGAAGCGTTACGCTGCCTGTACCGCAGCCGAGGTCAAGCACCAGCTCGGGCTTTTTATCAAATTTATCAAATACCTTTTTGTAAAAATCTGCAAAGCGGTCATAATCTGCATCCTGAAGCCTGTCATAAACTGCGGAAAATTCGTATTCGTACATACAATACCTCTTTTTTTAAAATTTATTCTGTTTTCAGTCTATTTTTTCAAGCTTGACATATGCTGCCATAAGCTTTTTCTCTCCCACAGAGTCAAACATAACTCTGAGGAAAGTATCTGCACCTACAGGCTTTGCTTCAAGCACAGTTCCGTCACCGAATTTGCGGTGTCGTATTCTCTCGCCCTCATGGTAGGTTTCGGACGGTGCAGAGGATGACGTTTTTGGTGCTGAAAATGCAGAGCTGAAGCCTTGTGCAAAGGTGCTTGTGTCCATTGTCGGCTTTTTGGTCTTTGCCTCATACTCTTCAAAATCAAAGCTTTTCTTTCTTTCCTCTTCGATGTTTTCGATAAGGCCTGTCGGGATTTCTTTGATAAATCTTGAAACCATATTATATTTTGTTGAACCAAAGAGAGACCTTGATTTTGTATGGGATAAAAACAGTCTTTTCTTCGCTCTTGTTATACCAACATAGCAAAGACGGCGTTCCTCTTCAAGCTCTTCACTTGAGCCGATTGAACGCAGTCCGGGAAAAATTCCGTCCTCCATACCG
>JAZQLM010000221.1:0-3618 GCA_045542655.1 Clostridia bacterium
ATCCAATATTGCGTCTTTTCTTGAAAGGTTAATTCTGCCCATCTTATCGATTTCGATTACTTTAACAAGGATTTCGTCGCCAACGTGAACAACGTCTTCAACCTTTTCTACACGCTTGTTATCAAGCTTTGAAATGTGAACAAGACCGTCTTTGCCGGGTAAGAATTCAACAAATGCACCGAAGTCCATAATTCTTACAACCTTACCGTCATAGATTTCGCCAACCTCAGGATCCTTTACAATACCTGTAATTATCTTGAGTGCAGCCTCTCCCATTTCAGTATTCGGAGCAGCTATAAATACTCTTCCGTCATCTTCTATGTCAATCTTAGCACCCGTATCTGCAACAATCTTCTGAATAACCTTACCGCCTGAGCCAATAACGTCACGAATTTTGTCAACAGGAATTACAGTATTGATAATTTTAGGAGCATACTGAGAAATAGTCTCTCTTGGCTCAGGTATAGCCTTAAGCATAACCTCGTCAAGAATATAGTATCTTGCATCTCTTGTTTCAGTAAGTGCAGTTTTAATGATTTCAGGTGTAAGACCGTCAATCTTTAAGTCCATCTGAATTGCAGTTATACCTTTTTTAGTACCTGCAACCTTAAAGTCCATATCACCAAAGAAGTCCTCAACGCCCTGAATATCAAGCATTGTAATAAATCTGTCGCCCTCTGTAACAAGACCAACCGAAATACCGGCAACAGGAGCTTTAATCGGAACACCTGCATCCATAAGTGCAAGAGTACTTCCGCATATACTTCCCTGTGAGGTTGAACCGTTTGAGCTTAATACCTCAGACACAAGTCTGATTGAATATGGGAACTCGTCCTCTGACGGAATAACCGGAACCAAAGCACGTTCAGCAAGTGCACCATGACCGATTTCACGCCTGCCCGGACCTCTTGACGGCTTTGTTTCGCCAACGCTGTAAGACGGAAAGTTATAATGATGAATATAACGTCTGTATTCTTCATTGTCAAGTCCGTCTATAATCTGAGCATCGCCAAGTGCACCAAGAGTTGCAGTTGTGAGTATCTGAGTCTGACCTCTTGTAAAGAGACCGCTTCCGTGTGTTCTCGGAAGAACTGAAACCTCAGATGCAAGCGGTCTTAATTCCTGAATTTTTCTTCCGTCTACACGCTTACCCTCATCAAGCATCCAACGTCTTACAATAGTTTTCTGAAGCTTATAAAGTGCTTCATCAATAGCACCCTGACATTCATCAAGGGGATATTTTTCTTCAAAGTTTTCATAAACCTTATCATAAACAATCTTAAGTGCCGCATCTCTTACTGTCTTGTCATCGGTATCCATAGCCGCTTTTACCATATCCTCAGCAAACGCCTTTATGTCCTCAAACAATTTCTCATCAACTGTCATATGCTCGTATTCAAACTTCGGCTTTCCTATATCCTCCTGAATACTTTTTATAAATTCAACAAGCTTTTTAATCTCTTCATGTGCAAACATTATAGCATCAAACATTACATCTTCGGGAACTTCATTTGCACCGGCTTCAATCATAACAACCTTCTGGGCACTTCCTGCAACAGTAAGGTTAAGGTCGCTTACTTTTCTTTGTTCTTCAGTAGGATTGATAATAAATTCACCATCAATAAGACCAACATATACAGCCGCAATAGGACCATTAAACGGAATATCGGAAATAGATACAGCCGCAGATGAGCCTATCATTGCACAAAACTCAGGTGCATTGTCCTGTTCAACAGATAAAACAGTACATACGATTGAAACATCGTTTCTTAAATCCTTCGGGAACAGGGGACGCATAGGTCTGTCAATTACCCTTGCGGTAAGAATAGCATTTTCAGACGGTCTACCCTCTCTTCTTGTGAAGCCGCCCGGAATTTTACCTACAGCATACATTCTTTCTTCATAATCAATACTGAGAGGGAAAAAGTCAATACCATCACGTGGTCTTTCAGAAGCAGTAGCAGCTGTTAAAACAACTGTATCGCCATAGCTTACTACAACTGAACCGTTTGCAAGACCTGCAACTTTACCGGATTCGATTTTTAATTTTCTTCCGCCAACTTCGGTTTCATAAACCTTTACACTCATTTACATATCCTCCGTAAATAAAAATTTTATTTATAGCCCAAAGGTTTACTTTTAGCACTTAGAAACGGACTTTTTAAGAAAAGTACATTTCTAACTGCTAAATGGCAAACTTAGGGCAAAAAAGCTTTATAAGTGAATTAAGTCTTTGCTCCTTTTTGGAGCAAAGACTTTAACTCTTAGTGTCTTAAACCTAATTTTTCAACAATAGCACGGTATCTTTCAATATCTTTTCTTTCAAGATAAGAAAGGAAGCTTCTTCTTACACCAACCATCTTCAAAAGACCGCGTCTTGAATGATGATCCTTCTTGTGTACCTTAAGATGCTCGTTAAGCTCATTGATTCTCTCGGTTAAAAGTGCAATCTGAACCTCAGGAGAGCCTGTATCTCCCTCGTGTGTTGCATAAGTCTTAATAATTTCTGTTTTTCTTTCCTTTAACATTTTATATCACCTCATAATATTAATCCCCCGTAGCTTTGTATAGGGCGGTGAACCATATCCCTAAACCAAGCCTCAGGTTTTACCAAAAGATTATATCATATTAAACCGTACTTGTCAAGCAAAATAAATATTTATTTTAAATTCTACTTAGTTTACGCCATTATCTCCGTCATCACATCTCTGAAGCCTTGAGTAAACACCTCATTTTCAGCAAGCCATTCACATCTTTTATATGCCTCATCAGCAGTAAAAAATACATTTTCAAGAGAATCTCTCCCTAAATCGCCGCAATCAACCATTATACCATAAACAGGTGCATCCCCCATATTTTTTATAACCGTGTATTCTGCGGTAAAATTTTCATGCTTTACTGTTATGCGTTCCTTATCGACTTTTTCGATTTCTGTACTCACTTAAACATAACCTACCTTTCATAATTTTAATTTCATGAAATTTTGATTTTGTTAAATTCAACAGGTATAATTTTACCACAAATTTACAAATACTACAAGACTCTCGTTTTTAGGTATTACTTTTTGTTAATAAAAATTTGTGTGCGACTTTTTTTGATGGTATTCTACATTTTTTTACCTTGATTTTGCGTTTTAAAAAGTCTAATGTCAATACCAACCATTCTATAAAAGTGTTTTTTCACTAAATAAAATACCACAATATATGGGATTTAATTCATAAAAAAATTTTTTATTTTATGCTATTTTTGATATTATGTAAACTAAAACAGCCTGAATTTTGCAAATAAACATTTACAAACCTAATATTTTGAAAAAATAGCATTTAGCACTTGACTAAATAAAATATAAATGATATAATACGAATTGAAGATTAAGCAATGGCTCTTCCTCGCACTGCCTCATGCGTGTAAAAATGTGAGGTTTTGTTATGCGGATATGGCGGAATTGGCAGACGCGCATGGTTCTGCTCGCGTCATATCGGTGAAAAGTTGTTGAATTCGGTTTAACCGTTTTCATATTTGAGGATTAAGCGGTTTTGCTCCTCCTCGGGGTTACCTCTCCCGTGTAAAAATTATGAGGTTATAATTTAATATGCAGGTATGGCGGAATTGGCAGAC
>JAZQLM010000222.1:0-2534 GCA_045542655.1 Clostridia bacterium
CTATATAATTTACCGCATTTAAAATTACGGCAGGTGTCAAAGACTGATAATTATTTATATCCGACATATACTCAAAGGCAAAATTCAAAAGTCCGTCACCGGCAAGGACTGCTGTAGCCTCATCAAACGCCTTATGGCAAGTAGGCTTTCCTCGTCTTAAATCATCATCATCCATACAGGGCAGGTCATCGTGTATCAGAGAATATGTATGAATACATTCAATTGCTGTGCCAAAAACAAGTGCGTCATCAAGCTTGCCGCCAAGCATTTCACAAAATGCAAGCGAGAGAACAGGCCTTATACGTTTTCCGCCAACAGTAAGGCTGTATTTCATAGCATCATATACACGTTTTTCAGGAAGGTTATCCTCTACCTGAAAAAGCTTTTCTATACGTGAATTAATTAAATCCGAATATTCCTTAAATTTATCAGAAAAAATCATATCTGCTCCTTAAGACTTTCAAATTTTTCTTCGGTCATTTCTCCGTTTTCACTCTTCATTAAAATATTTATCTTCTGTTCAGCATTATCAAGCTGTGAGGTACAGTTTTTTGTAAGCTTAATTCCTTTTTCAAATAAAGAAAGCATTTCATCAAGTGAAATATTTCCCTCTTCAAGCTTTTTCACCGTTTCCTCAAGCTCTTTTAAATTCTTTTCAAACAAATCCTTAGTATCACTCATTCTAACTCTCCTTTAATCAACAGTCGCTCTCACAACTCCGTCGCTTAAACGTACATCAATTTTATCATTACTTTTTAAATCAGAGGTTTTCTTTAAAAGTCTGCCCTCTTCATTAAACACAAGAGAAAAACCTCGTGTAAGGGTTGCAAGAGGACTTAAGCTGTCAAGCTTTGAAGCTGCAACACCAAGTGCCTGTTTTTTCTCATTGAAAAGTCTGATATAGGTATTTTCCAAGTCCTTAAACAGAGTATCAACGTACATACGGCTGTCATTTATTTTCAAAACAGGATTTTTTAAAGCACCCTTTTCAGAATACAGCTTTAAATTCAGCCTCCTGTTTTCAATATAGCGACTTGCACAGCTATTCAGCCTCGTTAAAACATTACCGAATTTTTCAACAAGCTCCCTCTGGTCCGGCACCACAAGCTCTGCGGCAGCAGACGGTGTCGGAGCACGCAAATCCGCAACAAAATCTGATATTGTAAAATCAATTTCGTGACCTACCGCAGATACAACCGGAATTTCGCTTTTAAATATTGCTCTTGCAACAATTTCCTCATTAAATGCCCATAAATCCTCAATTGAACCGCCTCCACGTCCTACAATAAGGACATCCGCACATTTACTTTTATTAAAGTATTCAATAGCCTCAACAATACTTGAAGCTGCATTTTCCCCCTGTACCAGTACAGGATATAATACTACGTCCGAAAACTTAAAACGTCTTGATAAAATATTTAAAATATCCCTGATTGCCGCACCTGTAGGTGCTGTTACAATACCAATCCTTTTAGGGTACTTGGGAAGATTTTTTTTGTATTTAACATCAAAGAGGCCTTCCTTTGAGAGCTGTGCCTTCAGCTTTTCAAAAGCAAGATGCTTTTCACCGAGACCATCACGCTGCATCTGTTCAATATACACCTGATACTGACCGTCCCTTTCATATACAGCCACTCTCCCCTTCACAATAACCTTCATTCCGTTTTCGGGAACAAACGTAAGCTTTGATGCGGCATATCTGAACATTACAGCCCTTACATCCCCTGTTTCGTCCTTTAGGGACATATACATATGACCGGTTGAATGATTTTTAAAGTTAGAAATTTCGCCCTTAATGGTTACAGATGAAAGTATTGGATTCTCCTCAAAAATACCCTTTATATATAAATTAAGCTGAGTAACGGTAAAAATATTATTTTCTATCTTAATCACTCCAAACCATCTGTAAAAATTTTACCAAGCATACATACGCCGGCGGCATTATCCCCCGAAAAATCCGGAGCCGAAAAAAACACTCCCGGCATATCGAAAAAAACATTCCTCAAATAAACACTCGAAGAAACACCGCCTGCCATAATCACATTATTTATACTGTATTTTTCCTTAAGAAGTGCAACAGCCTTTTTAACGGTTACAGCAACAAAATCCATTGTAAGATAAGCGGCAGCTTCTTCATTTATTTTTCCTTCTTCAAAAAGACGTCTTATTTTAGTCTCTTCACCTGAAAAATTAAAATAACCATCATCAATTATTATTCGGCTTTTATACGGTCTTACTCCCGAAAAATTGACTGCACTGTAATCTAAATATTTTCCGCACGGAAAATCACGTCCCGTAAGAACACCTATCCTGTCTATAAACTGACCTGCCGGTAAATCCTTCGTTCCCCCAATAATCTGAGTTTTAAATTTATTTTCAGAAAATTCACAGAGCAAAATTTCACTCGTACCACCCGAAAGATGAGCCGATATAAACGGCTCGTCTAAAATCGAAAACCTTTTCTCGGCCGAAATTACCGACATAATATGTCCGTCCTGATGAGATGTGCGAAAAAGAGGTGCATCTGTTATATC
>JAZQLM010000223.1:0-3491 GCA_045542655.1 Clostridia bacterium
TACCTTGTAAATCTCGGCGGTGCCGATGCGGTAGTATTTACAGCAGGTATAGGCGAAAATACACCCGATATGAGAGCCGCAATTCTTGAAAATACTGAATTTTTGGGCATTAAGATTGACGATGAGAAAAACAAAAAAGCAATCCGCGGTGCTCAGATGGAAATTTCCTCTGACGATTCTAAGATTAAGGTATTTGTTATTCCGACAAACGAAGAACTTATGATTGCAAAGGAAACAGCTGAACTTATAAAATAATCCGTACATATGAAAAGGGACTGAGTCAAAGTATTCGCAAAAAAGGTTTTAGTACCGCCTCCTGCCGTTTGACGGGCGGCGGTCAAAGCCTGTGAGCCGTGCTTTTGTCACAGCCCCTTTTTGAAAAAAAGGAGAAGCTATGTCATATAGTGAAAATTATGAAGCCTTGTCCGACGAAAAACTTGTGGAGCTGTCGGCGGCAGGCGATGATGATGCAACAGAATATCTTCTTTCACGTTACAAAAATGCCGTTCGTTCAAAGGCGAGGATGTATTTTCTTGTAGGTGCGGACCGTGATGATATTGTGCAGGAGGGTATGATTGGTCTTTTTAAGGCTATTCGGGACTTCGATAAGGAAAAACAGGCGTCCTTTAAAAGCTTTGCAGAGCTTTGCGTGAGACGTCAGATTATAACGGCAATAAAAACTGCTACAAGAAAAAAACACAGTCCCTTAAACAGCTATATTTCCCTCAGTAAACCCCTTTTCGATGACGAAAATGAGGGCTGCTTTGCAGATTTTTTAGACGAGCTTGAGGAAAACAGTCCCGAGGATTTGTTTATATGGAAGGAAAATGCCGAGGCTGTCGGAAGAAAAATTGATGAGGCTCTGAGCAAGCTCGAAAAAGAGGTGCTTAATATGTATTTAGACGGTAAATCTTATCAGGAAATTGCAAAAATTATGGACCGCCCTCCAAAGTCAATCGACAATGCTTTGCAGAGAATTAAAAAAAAGCTCGAAAAATACAGCTGATTTTTTTAAAAATTTGTGCATTATATTCAAAGATTTTTCGACCGGAAATTTTAATTTTTTTTCTTGTGTCAAGAAATATTTTTTTGTGGTTATGTAAACCTGTGCTGTGGAAATAAATTTTCAATTTGGTTTACATAATACTCAAAAAATCGCTGAAAGCTTGTATTATAAGTTATTAACAGAGTTATACACTTTATCCACAGTTTTCACACCAAAAGGGATAAATTACAGGCAAAAAATGGCAAAAACTGTGGAAACCCCTAATGTTTCGTTTGAAAAACCTGTGTATAACTTCAGGTGAAGTGGTTTACCGTAATACCAAAAAATATTTAATATGGGGAAAAACAACGGCATAAAAATTTTGAAGGCGGTGAAACGAAATGAAGATAAGGAAATTTACACTACCGCTAAGTGATGAGGATATAGAAAGCTTAAAATGCGGAGAGAGTATAATGCTGAGCGGAGAAATGTATACGGCAAGGGACGCCGCACACAAGAGGATGATTTTGTCGATAGATAAGGGAGAGGAGTTGCCCTTTGAGATAAAGGATAAGGCGGTGTATTATGCAGGCCCTGCACCGGCAAAGCCGGGACAGGCGATAGGCTCATGCGGACCGACTACAAGCGGCAGAATGGACGCATACTCGCCGAAGCTGATTTCGCTCGGGCTTAAAACGATGGTTGGAAAGGGAGAACGCTCCGAGGAAGTCGTGGCGGGAATAAAGGAGTATAAAGGTGTCTACCTCGGTGCAATCGGGGGTGCAGGTGCACTTATTTCAAAATGTATAAAAAAAGCCGAGGTCGTGGCGTATGAGGATTTGGGAACGGAAGCCGTGCGAAAAATAACGGTCGAGAATTTTCCGGTTACAGTAGTAATCGACTCAAAAGGAAACAGTTTGTTTGAAAGATAAAATTTAAAATGAAAAAAGCAGTTCTTTTTTTAAAAAGGGACTGCTTTTTTTGTGCCTGAAATTTTGCTTGCAATTTATGTGTTTTTTGATATGAGTGCTTGAAAAGAAAATTGTACTATTTTTACTTTTTAACTCTACCCCTTTTAATGGCACAAAATATGTATTTGGTAAAATTGTAGCTGTAAACCAGCTTGACGGCGAAGAAGTTGTTGCAGAAGGCGACGAACTTACAGTACCTGTAAACAGCGATTTGCTCTGTATGGACGCTGCTTCTGCAACTGAATTTGAAGCAGTAAAACCCAATAACATGGTTATCGTTCAGTGGTAATTTGAATTTAACCATAAAAAAACCGAGTTTCATACGAAGCTCGGTTTTTTTGTGCGTAGGGGACGATGCCCACATCGTCCCGCTTCGGACAATAGGGATTTTAATTATTAGTTTTAAGGTTTTTTCTTAAAATATAAAATCTTACAAAGAGAAAAATCATAGTAATAAACCACGATACGGGGAATGCTATGTAGACCATAAAGATTTCTCTTTTAAACGGCAGGACGGTGAAAATCCAGAGAAGTCTGCTTCCTGTTACGCCGAGGAGGCATATCAGCATTGGGTAGAATGAATCTCCGTACCCTCTCATACTTCCGCTTGTAACGTCCATAATTCCACACAGGAAGTATGTAAAGCCAAATACCGTAAGTCTTTGTGTGCCGTAGCTTATCGCTTCTTTATTATTTGTAAAAATACCTATAAAGCTGTCAAGACCGATAAGCAGTACAGCTCCGAGGAAAATACCGACAGCCGTAACAAGTGACAGGCTTATCTTATAGCCTTTTTCACAGCGTTTGAGCTTGCCTGCACCGAAATTCTGTCCTATAAACGTTGTTGAAGCAAGGCTTACCGAGTTCATAATCATATAAACAAAATTTTCTACCTGAGCGCTTGCTGCACAGCCGGCAACAGCGGCTTTTCCGAATGAATTAACCGTTGACTGTATTATGGTATTTGAAAACGAGAACAGCGAGCTTTGAATCCCTGCCGGCACGCCTATTCTTAAAATTTTCATAAGTATTCTCTTATCAAAGCGTATTTTTGAGACGGTAAGTTTAATATCTTTATCTGTTTTCAAAAGAAGTCTCAGCACCAAAACGGCAGAGACCGTTTGTGAAATTACTGTAGATACGGCAACGCCCACAACACTCCATTTAAAGACTATAACAAAAATCAAGTTAAATACAATATTTACAACCGTTGAGACAAACAAAAATCTCAGCGGATTTTTTGAGTCGCCCGAAGCTCGGAGTATTCCCGAACCGAAGTTATACAAAAGAGACGGTATTGAACCTGTGAAATAGATGGTCATATACGCATTTGCAAGAGGAAAAACGTCATCGGGCGTACTCATAAGCTTTAGTATTTTACCGGAGAAGAAAACCCCGAACATGGTGAGAAAAACGCCGCCGACAAGACTTAGAGCTATTGCGGTATGAACTGCTTTGCAGATTCCGTCCTCGTCTTTTGCACCGATAAGCTGTGCCACGACTATTCCTGCACCTGTTGACATTCCTATAAACAG
>JAZQLM010000224.1:0-1591 GCA_045542655.1 Clostridia bacterium
TTCACTATTTTAATAAGCTCGTCAAGGTTTTCAAGGCTAACCTCTGCCGTGGCTTTTTCTTTCATATTTTTAAGCGTGGCAGTTTTCTTTTCTGCCTCATCTGTTCCGATTACCATGCTGAAGCGTGCACCGCATTTATCGGCGTATTTCATCTGTGCCTTAAGGCTTCTGCCACACAAATCTCTTTCACACTTGATTCCTTCCTTGCGAAGCTTGTCGGCAAGAGCAGTTACAAAGAGCTTTGTTTCGTCACCGATATTTGCAATGAAAATGTCGGGCACATTTTCAAAAACAGGAAGTGCGTCAGCCTCCTCAAGTGCGAGGATAAGCCTTTCTATACCCATTGCAAAGCCTATACCCGGTGTGGAAGCACCGCCAAGCTCCTCTATAAGTCCGTCATATCTTCCGCCTCCGCAAACCGTTCCGGCAGTTCCCTGAAGTGCAGTCTTGAATTCAAACACGGTCTTTGTATAATAATCAAGTCCTCGTACGATTGTGCCGTCTACATTGTAGCTTATGCCCATTGCTTCAAGGTGCTTTTTCACTTCTTCAAAATGGTTGTGACATTCCTCGCAGATATAATCAAGAAGTACAGGGGCTTTATCGGCAATTTCTCCGCAAACAGGGCTTTTGCAGTCCAGTATACGCAGGGGGTTCTTCTCAAACCTGTCACGGCAGGTCTGGCAAAGAGTGCCGTCTTCAATATAAGGACGGAAGTAATCCTTTAATGCCTCGTTATATTTTTTTCGGCATGTGGGGCAACCTATAGAGTTAATATTAAGGTTAAGCTTCTTAATGCCAAGCTCGGTTAAAATGGTTTTTGCAAGTGAGATAACCTCTGCATCCACAACCGGCTCGCTTGTGCCATAACACTCCGCCCCAAACTGGTGAAACTCCCTGAGTCTGCCTGCCTGTGGCTTCTCATAGCGGTAGCAGGTAATATTATAGCAAAGCTTGGCAGGGAGAGGCTGTGCATATATGTTATGCTCCAGAAACGCTCTTGCAACCGAAGCTGTACCCTCGGGGCGAAGCGTGATGCTTCTTCCGCCCTTGTCGTTAAAGGTGTACATTTCCTTTTGCACAACGTCGGTTGTGTCGCCAACTCCACGCTCGAAAAGCTCCGTATGCTCAAACACAGGCGTGCGGATTTCACTGTAGCCAAAGCGTGTGCTTATATCAGCTATTTTATTTTCAATATACTTCCATTTTAAAATATCGGGTGACAGAATATCTGCCGTACCTCTTGGTGCAGTAATTGCCACTAAAATCAGTCCTTTCTGAATAGATAAACACAATATCTCCAATTTTACATACATTATCACTTTATTTTACTATTTTATAGGTAGTTATGTCAAGACTTTAAAAGAAAAAAGTAGCTATATTTACCTGTCCTAATTATTTTTATCGGATAGAAAAAATAAAGGCCATGACACATGTCATAGCCTTTGAAATTCATGTCTTTAGACTGTTGAGTACGGGAACAAAGTGGACGTGCGAAACAATAAACCACCCTCTATGAGGGTGGGAAACAAAAGGTTATACCAAAAAATTCCCCAATCTGATACAATAGAGTTGTTCAAGCTTATTGTAG